>NZ_CAURTV010000120.1:0-9347 GCF_963527515.1 uncultured Cellulomonas sp.
CGGTAGGGCTCGTCCGCGACCAGCCCCTAGAGCGTGGCGATCGCGTCGTCCGACCGCCCGCACGCGGCGAGCGCCGCCGCCAGCCGCTCCCGGGCGACGCTGCGCCGCTCCTCGAGGCGGAGCGCCTCGCCCCGGACCTCCACCAGGTCGGCGGACCGGCCGAACGCCGGACCGCGCCACAGGGCGAGCGCCTCCTCGAGCAGCCGCACCGCGTAGGCGGGGGACGCCGGACCGGCGGCGTCGACCAGGGCGTCGAACCGGGCCGAGTCGACCCCGTCGTCGTCGAGCTCCAGCCGGTAGCCGCCGTCGACCGCGCGCAGCGGGACGCCCTGCGCGCGGCGCAGCCGCGAGGCGTGCGTGTGCAGCGTGTGCGCGGCGGTCCGGGGCGGGTCCTCGCCCCACATCGCGTCGACCAGCACGTCCGCAGGGACGACCCGTCCTCGGCGGGCGACGAGCACCGCGAGCAGGGCGCGCTGCTGAGCGCCGAGCACGTCCACCGTCCGCCCGTCGGCACGCAGCTGCAGCGGCCCGAGCACCGCGACCTCCATGGGCCGATGCTAGGGGTGCGCGGGTCGATCGCCCCCGGTCTCACCCGGAACGCCGACCGGCCCCGGCGCGTGAGCGCCGAGGCCGGTGGGAACGTGCAGGGAGTGACGCGTCAGGCGATGCGACCGCTCGCGTTCTCCTCGTCGCCGATCTTGTGCACGACGATCGAGTTGGTCGAGCCGACGACGCCCACCGGAGCACCCGCGACGACGACGACGTAGTCGCCGATCTCCGCCAGACCGTTGGCCCGCAGGGTCGAGTCCACCTGGCTGACCATCGCGTCGGTGTTCTCGACCGACGGCACCTGGTACGTCTGCAGGCCCCAGCTGAGCGACAGGACGTTGCGCACGTCCTCCGCCGGGGTGAAGGCGAGCAGCGGGATGTTCGAGCGCAGCCGCGACATGCGGCGTGCGGAGTCACCGGACTGCGTGAACGTGACCAGGTACTTGACGTCCAGCACCTCGCCGATCTCGGCGGCGGCCCGGGTGATGACGCCACCGCGGGTGTGCGGCGTGGAACCGAGGGGCGCCATGCGCTCCCGGCCCATCTCCTCCGTCGCCTCGATGATCCGCGCCATGGTGCGCACGGTCTCGATCGGGTAGTCGCCCACGCTCGTCTCGCCGGAGAGCATGACCGCGTCGGCGCCGTCGAGCACGGCGTTGGCGCAGTCGGAGGTCTCCGCGCGGGTCGGGCGGGGGTTGGTCGTCATGGACTCGAGCACCTGCGTCGCCACGATGACCGGCTTCGCGTTGCGACGGGCCAGCTCGACGGCGCGCTTCTGGACCAGCGGCACCTGCTCGAGCGGCAGCTCCACCCCGAGGTCACCGCGGGCGACCATGATGCCGTCGAACGCGGCGATGATCTCGGCCAGGTTCTCGACGGCCTGCGGCTTCTCGATCTTGGCGATGACCGGGAGGACCCGGTTCTCCTCCTCCATGATCCGGCGCACGTCGTCGTAGTCGGCGGCGGACCGCACGAACGACAGGGCGATGATGTCGGCGCCGACGTTGAGGGCCCAGCGCAGGTCCTCCTCGTCCTTGTCGCTCATGGCGGGGACCGACACGGCCACGCCCGGCAGGTTGAGGCCCTTGTTGTTGGAGACCGGACCGGCGACCTCGACGCGGGTGACCACGCGGGGTCCCTCGACGGCGGTCACGCGGACCAGGACCTTGCCGTCGTCGATGAGGATCGGGTCGCCCACGCGGGCGTCGTTCGGCAGCCCCTTGTGCGTGGTGGAGACGAGCTCCTTGGTGCCCTCGACGTCCTCGGTCGTGATGGTGAACGTGTCACCCACCGCGAGGTCGTGCTTCTCGGCGACGAACCGGCCGAGCCGGATCTTGGGGCCCTGGAGGTCGACCAGGACGGCGACGGAACGACCGGAGGCCAGGGCGGCCGCGCGGACGTTGTCGTACACCTTCTTGTGGACCTCCGTGGAGCCGTGGCTGCGGTTCAGCCGCGCCACGTCCATCCCGGCATCGACGAGGGCCTGGATCTGCTCCGCGGACTCCGTGGCCGGACCGATGGTGCAGACGATCTTTGCTCTACGCATGAGGCGAGCCTATGCCTTCCGTTGTTTCAGGGTCGGTCCGAAAGTCCCGTCAGGCCATCGTGGCCGGACGGTAGAAGACCTCGGTCCGTGGGGTTCAGGGGCGCAGCGCCACGGTGCTGGCGGTGACCGGGGCGGGCAGCTCCGTGCTGCCCGACAGGAACGTGTCGACGGCCGCGGCGGCGGCCCTGCCCTCCGCGATCGCCCACACGACCAGGGACTGCCCGCGGCCGGCGTCGCCGGCGACGAACACGCCCGGCACCGTCGTCGCGTAGTCGTCGGTGCGCTGCACGAGGCCGCGGGACGTGAGCTCGATGCCGATCTGCGCGGTGAGCGGGTCGACCTCCGGGCCGGTGAAGCCCATCGCGACGAGCACCAGGTCCGCCGGGATCTGCCGCTCGGTGCCGGGCGTCGGCACGCGCCGCCCGTCGGGGAGGTACTCCGTCGTGGCCAGCGTCAGCGAGCGCACCGTGCCGGACTCGTCGCCCACGAACTCGACCGTCGAGGCCAGGTAGTCGCGCTCCCCGCCCTCGGCGTGCGAGGAGGACACCTCGAACAGGATCGGGTCGGTCGGCCAGGGCTGGTGCGCGGGGCGCTCCAGCGGGGGCCGCTTGCCGATCGCGAGGGTCGTCACGGACGCCGCGCCCTGCCGCAGCGCGGTGCCGAGGCAGTCCGAGCCGGTGTCGCCGCCACCGATGATGATCACGTGCTTGCCGGTCGCGGTGATCTGGTCGGCCACCGGCTTGCCGGCCGCGACGGCGTTGGCCTGGTGCAGGAAGTCCATGGCCACGTGCACGCCGTGCAGCTCCTTGCCGGGCACCCGCAGCTCGCGCGGCACGGTGGCACCGGTGGCGACGACGATCGCGTCGTACCGGGCCTGCAGCTGCGGCCAGGTGACGTCGCGGCCGACCTCGACGCCGGGGCGGAACCGCGTGCCCTCGGCCTCCATCTGCGCCAGCCGGCGGTCGATGTGGATCTTCTCGAGCTTGAAGTCCGGCACGCCGTAGCGCAGGAGCCCGCCGATGGCGTCGTCGCGCTCGTAGACCGCCACGGTGTGCCCGGCGCGCGTCAGCTGCTGCGCGGCGGCCAGCCCGGCGGGGCCGGAGCCGACGACCGCGACCGTGTGGCCCGTGAGCCGCTGCGGCACCTGCGGCGTCACGTAGCCCCGCTCGAACGCCTCGTCGATGATCGAGACCTCGATGTTCTTGATCGTCACCGCGGGCTGGTTGATCCCCAGGACGCAGCTCGACTCGCAGGGTGCCGGGCAGATCCGCCCGGTGAACTCCGGGAAGTTGTTGGTCGCGTGCAGGCGGTCGATCGCGTCGGACCACTGGCCGCGCCACACCAGGTCGTTCCACTCCGGGATGAGGTTCCCGAGCGGGCAGCCGTTGTGGCAGAACGGGATGCCGCAGTCCATGCAGCGACCGGCCTGCTCCTTGAGGTAGGGCTGGCCCTCCTGCAGGTGCTCGTGCACGTCCTTCCAGTCGCGCAGACGCACCTCGACGGGGCGATTGGGCGGGAGCTCACGGTCCCGCACCTTCAGGAAGCCACGGGGGTCAGCCACGGGCCACCTCCAGGATCTGGTCCCACACGCCGGGCGCGGTCGGGTCGAGGCCCTCGGCCTCGGCCCGGGCCAGCGCACGGCGGACGCGGGAGTACTCGGCGGGCAGCAGCCGCGTGAAGCGCGACCGCGTCGACGGGAGGTCCTCGAGGAGCTGGGCGGCCACCGGCGAGCCCGTCTCGTCGAGGTACGCCCGCAGGAGGGTCTCGACCAGGGCGGCGTCCTCGTCGTCCAGCGGGTCGAGCAGCAGCTCGCGGGTCCGCAGCGCGTCGGTGTTCACCAGCGCCGGATCGAGGTCGAGCACGTACGCGGTGCCGCCGGACATCCCGGCGCCGAAGTTGCGCCCGGTGCGCCCGAGCACCAGGACGGTACCGCCGGTCATGTACTCGCAGCCGTGGTCGCCGACGCCCTCGACCACCAGCGTCGCGCCGGAGTTGCGGACGCCGAAGCGCTCGCCCACCAGCCCGCGCAGGAAGATCTGCCCGGTCGTCGCGCCGTAGCCGATCACGTTGCCGGCCACCACGTTGTGCTGGCTGGACAGGGCGGCGTTGCGGTCCGGGCGGACCACGATGCGGCCGCCGGACAGCCCCTTGCCGACGTAGTCGTTGGCGTCGCCGAACAGCCGCAGCGTGATGCCGCGCGGCAGGAAGGCACCGAACGACTGACCGGCCGAACCCGTGAGCGTGACGTCGATCGTGTCGTCGGGCAGCCCCGCGCCGCCGAACCGCCTGGTCACCTCGTGCCCGAGCATCGTGCCGACGGTGCGGTTGACGTTGCGCACCGGCAGGTCGATGCGGACGGGCTCGCTGCGCTCGAGCGCGTCGGACGCCAGCGCGATCAGCCGGTTGTCCAGCGCGCGGTCGAGGCCGTGGTCCTGGTCCTTGGTGTGGTGCAGCTGCGAGCCGCCGACAGGGGTCGGGACCGCGAGGACCGGCGCCAGGTCCAGCCCTTCGGCCTTCCAGTGGTCGATCGCCGCACGGGTGTCCAGCAGCTCGACGTGCCCGACGGCCTCCAGGAGCGTGCGGAAGCCCAGCTGCGCCAGCAGCGCCCGGACCTCCTCGGCGATGAACTCCATGAACGTCACGACGAACTCGGGCTTTCCCGTGAACCGGGCGCGCAGCTCGGGGTTCTGCGTGGCGACGCCCACCGGGCAGGTGTCGAGGTGGCAGACCCGCATCATGATGCAGCCCGACACCACGAGCGGCGCGGTAGCGAAGCCGAACTCCTCGGCACCCAGCAGCGCACCGATCACGACGTCGCGGCCGGTCTTGAGCTGGCCGTCCACCTGCACCACCACGCGGTCGCGCAGGTTGTTGAGCACGAGGGTCTGCTGCGTCTCCGCCAGGCCGATCTCCCAGGGGGTGCCGGCGTGCTTGAGGGACGTCAGCGGGCTCGCCCCGGTGCCACCGTCGTGACCCGAGATCAGCACGACGTCCGAGTGCGCCTTGGCGACACCCGCCGCGATGGTCCCCACCCCGAACTCGCTGACCAGCTTGGTGTGGATGCGGGCGCGCGGGTTCGCGTTCTTGGCGTCGTGGATCAGCTGCGCCAGGTCCTCGATCGAGTAGATGTCGTGGTGCGGCGGCGGCG
The DNA here is from genome assembly GCF_963527515.1 of uncultured Cellulomonas sp. Lineage (NCBI taxonomy): Bacteria > Bacillati > Actinomycetota > Actinomycetes > Micrococcales > Cellulomonadaceae > Cellulomonas > uncultured Cellulomonas sp. Next base: position 5,244 of record NZ_CAURTV010000120.1, read on the forward strand.
AGATCAGCCCGACGCCCGGCGTCGAGTGCCGGGTCCGCCCGATCCAGGGGTACACCTTGTTGCCGGGCAGCTGGCCGCCCTCGCCGGGCTTGGCACCCTGCGCGAGCTTGATCTGGATGTCGTCCGCGTTGGTCAGGTACTCGCTGGTCACGCCGAACCGTCCGGACGCGATCTGCTTGATCGCGGACCGGCGTGCGGGGTCGTGCAGGCGCTCCGGGTCCTCGCCGCCCTCCCCGGTGTTCGACTTGCCGCCGATGCTGTTCATCGCGATCGCGAGGGTCTCGTGCGCCTCCATGGAGATGGAACCGTAGGACATCGCACCGGTGTTGAACCGCTTGACGATCTCGCTGACCGGCTCGACCTCGTCCAGCGGCACGGGCTCGCGCACGCCGTCCTTGAAGGCCAGCAGGCCGCGCAGCGTCATCAGGCGCGACGACTGCTCGTCCACCCGGTGGGTGTACTGCTGGAACACGTCGAACTGCCGCGTCCGGGTGGAGTGCTGCAGGCGGAACACCGTCTCGGGGTCGAACAGGTGGTCCTCGCCGTCGCGGCGCCACTGGTACTCGCCGCCGACCGCGAGGCGCAGGTGCGCCTGCCGGTTCCCGCTGGCCGGGTACGCGTCGGCGTGGCGTGCCGCGACCTCGGCCGCGATGACGTCCAGCCCGATGCCCCCCAGCCGGCTTGTGGTGCCGGTGAAGTACTTGTCCACCAGCGCCTCGGACAGGCCGATGGCCTCGAACACCTGCGCGCCACGGTAGGAGGCGATGGTCGAGATGCCCATCTTGGACATGACCTTGAGCACGCCCTTGCCGAGCGCCTTGATGAGGTGGGCGACCGCCTTGGCCGGGTCCACGCCCGGCAGGTAGCCGTTGCGCGCCAGGTCCTCGACCGACTCCATGGCCAGGTACGGGTTGACCGCCGCGGCGCCGTACCCGATCAGCAGCGCCACGTGGTGCACCTCGCGCACGTCGCCGGCCTCGACGACCAGCGAGATCTGCGTGCGGGTGTGCCGCCGCAGCGTGTGGTGGTGCACGGCGGAGAGCAGGAGCAGCGACGGGATGGGGGCCAGGTCCGCGTCGGAGTTGCGGTCGGACAGGACCAGGAAGCTCACCCCGGCGTCCACCGCGGCGTCGACCTCCGCGAAGATCTCCTCGAGGCGAGCCTCCAGGGCCGCTCCCCCGCCGCTGACCTTGTACAGACCGCGCACGATCGTGGACCGGAAGCCGAGCGAGGGCTCCTTGGCGACGTGCACGATCTTGGCCAGCTGGTCGTTGTCGATCACCGGGAACGGCAGGACCAGCTTGCGGGCGTGCCCCGGTCCGTCCTCGAGCAGGTTGGGCTCGGGACCGATCGCACCACCGATCGCGGTCACCAGCTCCTCGCGGATGGCGTCCAGCGGAGGGTTGGTGACCTGGGCGAACATCTGCGTGAAGTAGTCGAAGAGCATGCGCGGCCGGGTGGACAGCACCGCGACCGGGGTGTCCGAGCCCATCGCACCCAGCGGCTCCGCACCCGCGGCCGCCATGGGGCTGAGCAGGATCTTCAGCTCCTCCTCGGTGTACCCGAAGGTGCGCTGCCGACGGCGGACCGAGGCGCCCGTGTGCGCCACGTGCTCACGCTCGGGCAGCTGCTGCAGGTAGACCGAGTTGTCGCGCACCCACTCGGCGTAGGGGCGCTTGGCGGCCAGCGACGACTTGATCTCCTGGTCGTCGATGATCCGGCCCTTGCCGGTGTCCACGAGGAACATGCGGCCGGGCTCGAGGCGGCCCTTGGCGACGATCGTCGCGGGGTCGATGTCCAGCACGCCGGCCTCGGACGCGCACACGACCAGCCCGTCCTCCGTCACCCAGTACCGGCCGGGGCGCAGGCCGTTGCGGTCCTGCAGGGAGCCGATGAGCGTGCCGTCCGTGAACGTGATCGCCGCCGGGCCGTCCCACGGCTCCATCAGCGTCGAGTGGTACTCGTAGAACGCGCGGCGGGCGGGGTCCATCTGGGCGTGGTTCTCCCACGCCTCCGGGATCATCATCATCACCGCGTGCGGCAGCGAGCGGCCGGACAGGTGCAGCAGCTCGAGCACCTCGTCGAAGCTGCCCGAGTCCGAGCCCCCGGGGGTGCAGACCGGCAGCAGCGGCGCCAGGTCGCCCAGCGCCTCGCTGGCCAGCGTGCCCTCGCGGGCGGCCATCCAGTTGCGGTTGCCCTTGACCGTGTTGATCTCGCCGTTGTGGGCGATCAGCCGGAACGGCTGCGCCAGCGGCCAGGACGGGAACGTGTTGGTGGAGAAGCGCGAGTGCACCAGCGCGATCTCGGACGCGTAGCGCGGGTCGGACAGGTCGGCGAAGAAGGGTTCCAGCTGACCGGTGGTGAGCATGCCCTTGTAGGCGAGCGTCCGCGCGGACAACGAGGCGAAGTACAGGCCGTGCTCCCGCTCGGCACGCTTGCGCAGCCGGTACGCCCGACGGTCCAGCTCGACGCCCGACAGCTCGCGCGAGGGGTCCGCGACGACGACCTGCCGGAACACCGGCATGGAGGCGCGCGCGGTCGGACCGACCAGGTCGGCGGTCACGACGACCTCGCGCCAGGCGAGCACGTCGAGCTTCTCCTCGGCCGCGATGGACTCGAGGGCGGCGACGGCTGCCCGCTGCTCGGCCTCGTCGACCGGCAGGAACGCCATGCCGATCGCGTAGTACCCCGCCGGCGGCAGCTCGGCGTCGACCACGTCGCGCAGGAACGCGTCGGGGATCTGCGTGAGGATCCCGGCGCCGTCACCGCTGTCCTCCTCGGCACCCACGGCGCCGCGGTGGTCGAGGTTGAGCAGGGCCGTGAGGCCGGCGTCCACGATGTCGCGGCCCGGCGTGCCACGCAGCGTGGCGACGAAGGCGAATCCGCATGCGTCGTGCTCGGCCGCGGGGTCGTAGAGACCCTGCGGCAGCGGCGCACTCTGTGCGCCAGGGCTCGCGGGCGACGTCGACATCAGCACCGTCCTCACGGTCCCCGACAGGGTCGGGGAATTGCACGAACATGGGGGGAACGTGGGACGCCGTCGGCCCAGGTGTGGACGATACAGCGCGGACCTTCGACCGCCCGCATCGTCGTGCGGGGCGAGGCGACCAGCCGTCCGCGGTCAGCGGGCGGGACCGGTCGCGATCTCCTCGTCGTCCTGCGCGGTCGGGGGTGCCAGCAGGAGGGTCGTGTCACGTCCTGGGTGCCGGCGCCCGACCACCACGAACGCTACCAGCGCCCCGAGGCCGACGATGATCGATGTCCAGACGTTGAGCCGCACGCCCAGGATCTGCTCGGCCGGGTCGATGCGCAGCATCTCGATCCAGAGCCGCCCGGTGGTGTAGACGACGACGTAGAGCCAGAACACCCGGCCGTAGCCGAGCCGAAGCCTGCGGTCGAGCCAGATCAGGAGCGCGGCGCCGGCCAGGTTCCAGACCATCTCGTACAGGAACGTGGGGTGGTAGAGCGTGCCGGCGGGGTCCCCGACCGGCATGTGCGCCGCGTCGATCTGCAGGCCCCAGGGCAGCGTGGTCGGCGCGCCGAACAGCTCCTGGTTGAACCAGTTGCCCAGCCGGCCGAGGGCCTGCGCCACGAGCAGCCCGGGTGCGAGCGCGTCCGCCCACGGGGCGAGCCGGACACCCTGGCGGCGGGCACCGATCCACGCACCGACTCCACCGAACGCCACGGCACCCCAGATGCCCAGACCGCCCTCCCAGATGTACAGGGCGCGGACCGGCTCGCCGCCGACTCCGAAGTAGGCGTCGGGCGAGGTGATGACGTGGTAGATCCGACCGCCGACGATGCCGAACGGCACGGCCCAGAACGCGATCTCCAGGGTGGTGTCAGGTTCGCCGCCCCGCTCGATCCAGCGGCGGCGGGTCATCCAGAGCGCGACGACGATGCCGAGCAGGATCGCGAACGCGTACGCGCGCAGCGGGAACGGGCCGAGGTGCCAGGTGCCCTGCGACGGGCTCGGGAGGGCGAGCGGCAGCAGCGCGGTCACCGCGCCGACCTCACGCCGTCGGCGAGGCCGGTGGCCACCCGCGCCAGCGCGGCGAGCCCCGCGGTCGCGTCGGGGGCGTCGATGAGCGGCCGCACCAGGGC
>NZ_CAURTV010000121.1:0-9316 GCF_963527515.1 uncultured Cellulomonas sp.
ACCCTGCGGGCCGCAGGCCTGCCGGTGCTGGACGCACCGGGCGGGGACCCGCGCGCCAGGAGCACGTGGTCGCGCTCGGCGCCGCCTTCGGTCCGGCCGACCGCCTGGCGCGACGGGTCGCTGCCGCGAGGACGGGCGTCCTGCTGGGCGGCGGGGGGCAGCTCGTCTTCCCACGGGTGCCCGGAGTCCAGGGCAAGCGGTACGTCGCTCTCTACGGGACGCCAGGCTCGCGCGCGCTGGGCGTGCTGGGGGAGCAGGACGTGCCGTCGACCGTGGCGCGCGCGGACGCCACCGCCGCGCCGTACCGCGCGCTCACGGTCGACGCGGTCGTGCCGACCCTGGAGATCATCGCGACCATCGCCTCCGCCGGGCCGGGGGCCGACGGCAACTACTCGACGGAGCGTCCGGTGGACGAGCTGCGTCCGCTGGTCGAGGCGGCGGGCGCGGCCGGCATGGCGGTGGTGCTCGACCTGCAGCCGGGGCGCACGGACTTCCTCACGCAGGCCCAGCAGTACGCGGACCTGCTGGCGCTCCCGTACGTCGGGCTCGCCCTCGACCCGGAGTGGCGGCTGGCGCCCGACCAGGTGCACCTGCGCCAGATCGGCTCCGTCGGCATCGACGAGGTCAACCTGGTGGCCGGGTGGCTGGCGGAGTTCACCGCCCAGCGGGCGCTGCCGCAGAAGATGTTCGTCCTGCACCAGTTCGCGGGGAGGATGATCGTCGACCGCGGGCGGCTGGACACCTCACGCGACGAGCTGGCGGTGCTCATCCACGTCGACGGCCAGGGGACGCAGCCGGCGAAGGCCGGCACCTGGAACACGCTGCGCACGGACGCGCCACCCGTGCACTGGGGGTGGAAGAACTTCTACGACGAGGACGCGCCGATGCTGGACCCCGTGCAGACGTACCAGGTCCAGCCCGTGCCGGACCTGGTCACCTACCAGTAGCCGGCCCGGTCACGTGGGGTCGTCCACCGACTCCGGGTCCTCCTCGGGCTCGAAGGTCGACGGCTCGCCCGCGCCGAGCCCGACGCCACCCGCCTGCGCGAGCTCCTCGGGGTCGGTGACCTGCTCGTCGTGCTGGGTCCGGTCGCGCTCAGTCATGGTGCCCCTCCTCGTCGGGTCCTCCAGCGTGCGCCGCTGCCCGCCCTCGGGCAACAGGGGCGACGACGACCCGTACCCCTACCGGCGGACGATCTGCTGGACGGCCCAGCGGTTGCCGTCGGGGTCGGTGAAGAACGTGAACCGCCCCCACGGGAACTCGACGACGGGCTCCGCGGCGACGCCGCGGCCGACCAGGAGCTCGTAGGCGGCGTCGGCGTCGTCCACCACGACCTGCAGCCCCTGCTGCGCCCCAGCCGGCATGGACGTCATGGTCACGTCGAGCACGATCGAGCACGCCGAGCCCGGGGGAGTGAGCTGCACGAAGCGCAGCGTCTCGTCGACCCGGACGTCATGGTCGGCGACGAACCCCACCTGGTCGACGTAGAACGCCTTCGCCCGGTCGATGTCGGTGACGGGAACGGCGACGAGCTCGAGCCTCATGTCCATCGGATCCTCCTGGGAGTCTGGGGTCCGACCAGCATCCCGCCGACAGCGGTCGGATCGTGACCGCTTCTCGCCCGGCCCCGGTGGCGATGCCTCCGTAGGCTCCCTCCCATGACGCACCCCATCCGCATCGGAGTCCAGCTCCAGCCGCAGCACGCCGACTACGCCCAGCTCCGCGACGCCGTGCGCCGCGCGGAGGACCTCGGCGTGGACATCATCTTCAACTGGGACCACTTCTTCCCCCTGTCGGGCGACCCGGACGGCAAGCACTTCGAGTGCTGGACCATGCTCGGCGCCTGGGCGGAGCAGACCAGCCGCGTGCAGATCGGGGCCCTGGTCACGTGCAACTCCTACCGCAACCCCGAGCTGCTGGCGGACATGGCCCGCACGGTCGACCACATCAGCGGCGGTCGGCTGATCCTGGGCATCGGGGCGGGCTGGTTCGAGAAGGACTACGACCAGTTCGGCTACGAGTTCGGTACGGCCGGATCGCGGATCGCGGACCTCGCGCAGGCCATGCCGCGGATCCGGGCGCGCTGGGCCGCATCGAACCCGACGCCGACGCGGGAGATCCCGGTGATGATCGGCGGGGGCGGCGAGCGCAAGACGCTCCGGATCGTCGCGGAGCACGCCGACGTGTGGCACTCGTTCGGGGACGTGGACACCCTCGCCCGCAAGAGCGCCATCCTCGACGAGCACGGCGTCGACGTCGGGCGGGACACCGCGACGCTGGTCGAGCGGTCGGTCGGGGTGGGTGCGCCCCCGGACGCGGTCGCGGACGACCTCGTCGCCGCCGGCGCGACGCTGTTCACCATCGGGACGAGTGGTCCGGACTACGACCTGTCCCTGGTCCAGCAGTGGGTGACCTGGCGCGACGCGCGCGCCTGACCGGCGCCGGGCCGCATAGGCTCGCCGGTGATGAGCCACCCGAGCAGCCCGGACGTGGGCGTCGAGCGACGGTGGTGGCCCCGTGCCCTGCTGGTCGTGGGCGCCCTGCTGGTCGCGCTGACGTTCGGCGTCACGACCGCGTCCGTCGAGAGCAGCCTCGGTCCGCACGAGGCCCGGTACGACGTCACGACGGACGACACCGTGACGGTCGACCTCGGTCCGCTGGGGACGCTCCAGATCGACTCGCCGCTGCCGGCGACCCTGGGCGTGCGCGTGACGGTGCAGGAGATCCCGGCGTCGGTCACCGAGCTCGACCAGTCGCGGACCCTGGCGGCACTCAGCGGGGACCTGCAGAGCTACCTGCAGTTCTTCTCCGGGCCGCAGGCGACCGTGCAGGACGTCGCCCGCGCCCTCGTGGTCCAGGCGCTCGAACGGACCGGCCTGGCGCTCGTCGTCCTGGTGGGCGGGTGGCTGCTGGTCAGGTTCCTGCTCGGGGCGGCGCGGCGGGCGGAGCTGCACGAGCGGGTGCGCCCGCACCTGCGGCCGGCCGTGGTCGGGCTCCTCGTCCTCGGGCTCGGCGCCAGCGTGCTCACCTCCAGCATCGGGCGCCGGGACCGGCCGTCGGTCTCGCAACCCGCCTCGGCGGTCTTCGACGGCACGCCGCTCGAGGGTGCGCGCGTGACGGGTCGGCTCGGGGGCGTCATCGACACCTACGGCGGCCAGGTGGTGGCGGAGCTGCGCAGGAACGAGGAGTTCTACGCGCGGGCGAACACCGCCCTGGAGGCCGCCTGGGACGAGCGCGAGGAGCTTCTCGCCGCCGGCCCCGCCCGCGCGGACGACGACACCTCGACGTCGAGCGCGCGCCCGAGCCCCAACGGACCCGACGAGGCCGACCTGGTGACGGTCGTCGTGGTCTCCGACCTGCACTGCAACGTCGGCATGGCCCCACTCATCCGGACCGTGGCGACGCGTGCCGGCGCGGACGTGGTCCTCGACGCCGGCGACACGACGATCAACGGCACGTCGGTCGAGCAGTACTGCGTGACCACCTTCGCCCGCGCCGTGCCGGCGGACGTGGAGCTCGTGACGTCGCCGGGGAACCACGACTCGCAGGAGACCTCGCGCACCTACGCCCGGGCCGGCGCCACCGTCCTGGACGGTGCGGTGGTGGAGGTGCGCGGCCTGCGGATCCTGGGGGACCGGGACGCGAACGAGACGCGTGTCGGGGCCGGCGGGACCGCGCAGGCGGGCGCGGAGTCGTCGACGGAGGTGGCGGACCGGCTCGCGGAGGTGGCGTGCGACGACGAGGAGGGGGTGGACGTCCTGCTCATCCACACGCCGGCGGTCGGCCAGGCCGCGCTGGAGGACGGCTGCGTCCCGGCGCAGGTCTCCGGGCACCTGCACCGTCGGTACGGACCGGAGCGGGTGGCGCGAGGTGTCCGCTACATCAGCTCGAGCACGGCCGGCGCGACCCTGGGCCAGGCGACGGTGGGACCGCTGCACGGCGTGGCGGAGCTGACGGTGCTGCGCTGGGACCCGGAGAGCCGCCGCTTCGTCGACTACCAGCTGGTGCAGGTGCGCCCCGATACCACGGTGAGCGTCACGGCGCGGCTGCGCTGGCCGGAGACCCCCGCGGTGCTGACGCAGCCGGGCAACCGCGCCACTCCTTCACCCGTGTGATCTGGGTCACGCTGACCTACTGTGGAGGAGCGTCTCGCCGGCAGTGCCGTCGGCCGGGACGTGCAAGGGGGTGGGTGAGTGAGCCGAGCCGTCACGTCGGTGGCCGACCGGGAGCGGGGTGCGCGCGCGCACCCCGTCGTCCGTGCCGCGCTGACCAGTGCGTGCGTCCTGCTCACCACGGTCCTGATCGCCCCGTCCGCGTCCGCGGGGGCCGGCGAGGGCGAGCTGCGGCCCGGCGAGGTGCTGATGCCGGGGCAGGGACTCGTCTCGGCGGACGGCTCGCAGACCCTCGTCGTCCAGCCCGACGGCATGCTCGCCCTCTTCGGCGCCGACCCCTATCCGCGCTGGGTGGCAGGACCACCGGACCCCGGGGCCTCGCTGCACGTGGGGGAGGGCGGTGAGGTCGCACTCACCGGTCCGGACGGCGCGGTGGGCTGGCAGCCGGAGGCCACCACGGTGCCCGGCTCGCGCCTGGTGCTCCAGGACGACGGCGACGTCGTGCTCCTGGACCCCCAGGGCACCCGGCTGTGGGACTCCGGCACCGCCGTCCTGCCCTCGATCCTCCCGCCCGGCGGCATGCTCGCGCCGGGTGACGCCCTCTCCTCGCCCGACGGCCGGCAGACGCTGCTCGTGCTCGACGACGGCGACGTCGCGCTGCTCGGTCCGGACGCCACGACGCGCTGGTCCACCGGGACGGCCGGGCCCGGGTCGACGCTGACGCTCCGCGAGGACGGGAACCTCGTGGTCACGGACACCGACGGCGACCGCACCTGGCGCAGCCGGACCGCCGGGCACCCGGGGGCGTCGCTGGTCCTGCAGGACGACGGGGACCTGGTGCTCTACGACGCCGCCGGCGCGGCCGTGTGGAGCACCGGCACCGTGGTCGGACCGGCCTCGTTGGTGGTCGGTGCGCCGCTGGCCGTCGGCGCGCAGCTCAGCTCGCCCGACGGGCACCTGCGGCTCGTCCTCGGCGCCGACGGACCGAGCCTCACGTACGACGGGTCCGTCGTCTGGGCCGCCGCGGCACCGGGCGCCGCCGCGCTCGCGGTGCAGGAGGACGGCACGGTGGCGGTCACCGGGGCCGACGGGACGGTGCTGTGGGGCAGCGGCACGCCGACCAGTCCCGGCGCGGCACTCCAGCTCGAGGAGGGCGCCCTGCTGCTGCGTGCCCAGACGGGCCAGGAGCTCTGGCGGGTGGACGTCCCCGCCGAGGTGAGGGTCCGGACGCAGGTGGCGACGGACTGCGACGAGGTGACCGGCCCGGTCCCGGAGACCGACACCGTGGTGACCGGCCTCGGCGTCCGGGTGCACGCGTGCCTGGCCGACGCGCTCGACGCCCTGATGTCCGCGGCGCACGCCGACGGGATCGACCTGCGTGCCTGGGGCTGGCGCAGCGCGAGCCAGCAGATCGCCCTGCGCGCCGCGAACTGCAGCGCGTCGCAGGCGGACCCGACGGTCGTCAGCTGCCGCCCGCAGACCGCCCCGCCCGGCACCTCGCGCCACGAGCGCGGGCTGGCGTTCGACTTCACCGTCGGCGGGTCGGTGCTCCGAGCGGGCTCGCCCGCGTTCCTCTGGCTGTCCGAGCACGCGGCGGACTACGGGCTGGAGAACCTGCCCGGCGAGCCGTGGCACTGGAGCGTCGACGGCTGGTGAGCGCACGCGGCCTAGGGTGGTCGCCGTGAGCACGCCGACGACCCCCGAGTTGACCGCCGTCACGCAGGACTACCTCAAGGTCGTGTGGTCGGCGCGCGAGTGGTCGGCGCAGCCCGTCACCACCAAGATGCTGGCCACGCGTCTGGGGGTCGGCGCCTCCACCGTCTCCGAGACCGTCCGTCGCCTCGCCGAGAGCGGCCTGGTCACGCACCAGCCGTATGGTGCCGTCGAGCTCACCGCCGAGGGGGAGCGCCACGCGCTGGCGGTCGTGCGCCGCCACCGCCTGGTCGAGACCTTCCTCGTGGAGGTGCTCGGGTACGGCTGGGACGAGGTCCACGACGAGGCCGAGGTGCTCGAGCACGCCGTCTCGGACCTGTTCGTCGAACGGATCGCCGCGCACCTGGGCCATCCGCGGCGGGACCCGCACGGCGACCCCATCCCGGGTGTCGACGGGTCGCTCGACATCCCGGCGGCCAGCGTGCTGTGGGACGCCGAGCCGGGGGAGTGGGCGGTCGCGCGGATCTCCGACGCCGACCCCGGCCTGCTCCGGTACCTGGAGTCGGTCGACCTGCTCCTGGACGCACCGCTCACGGTGGTCGAGCGCCGCACGGTCGCCGGGGTGATCTCCGTGCGCGTCGGCGCCCGGACGGTCGACCTCGGCGAGGTGGCGGCCCGCGCCATCTGGGTGGTCCCCGCCCACTGACGTACGCTGGCTCCATCCACCGGAGCTGACGACGGCGCACTCCGCACCACGATCGAATCGATTCGTCCGGAGGCCCGTCGTTGGTCACGCTGTCACCCGCGCGCTCGCGGCTCGCCCTGTTCGCCCTCGCGCTCGGCGGGTTCGGCATCGGCACCACCGAGTTCGCCACGATGGGGCTGCTGCCCGAGATCGCCGACGACCTCGGCGCGTCGATCCCCACCGCCGGGCACGCCATCACCGCCTACGCCCTCGGCGTCGTCGTCGGCGCCCCCACGCTCGCGGCGCTCGGAGCCCGGCTCGACCGGCGCCGGCTGCTGCTGCTCCTCATGGTCGCGTTCACGGTGGGCAACGTGCTGTCGGCGTTCGCCCCGTCGATGGGCTGGCTCGTGCTCGCGCGCTTCCTGGCCGGCCTGCCGCACGGCACGTTCTTCGGGGTCGGCGCGGTGCTCGGGACCGCGGTCGTCGGGGCGGACAAGCGCGGGCGTGCGTTGGCCGCGATGATGGCCGGCCTGACCGTCGCGTGCGCCGTCGGCGTCCCGCTGTCCGCGATCGTCGGCCACGCCGTCGGCTGGCGGTGGGCCTTCGTCGGGGTCGGTGCGTTGGGCCTGGTCACCCTCGCCGCGCTGCACGCGTGGACGCCGTCGCTCCCGTCGCCCCCCGGCACCACGGTGCGCACCGAGCTCGCCGCCCTGCGCAACCGGCGGCTGTGGATCGCGTTCGGCGCGGGAGCCGTCGGCTTCGGCGGGATGTTCGCGGTCTACTCCTACGTCAAGCCCCTGCTCACCGAGGTGACCGGCCTCGACGTCGCCCTCGTGCCGCTGGTGCTGGCGCTGTACGGGATCGGCATGACGATCGGCACGCTGGTCGGCGGACGGCTCGCCGACCGGTCGGTGCTGGGGACGGTGGTCGGCGGGATGGTCGCCACCATCGTCGTCCTGGTCGCCATCGCGCTCGTCGGGGCATCCCCGGTGCCCGCCGTGCTCGCGCTGGTCCTGCTCGGCGTCACGTCCCAGGTGCTGGGGCTGTCGCTGCAGACGCGGCTGATGGACGTCTCGCCCGCCGCCCCGTCGCTGGGTGCCGCGCTGTGCCACTCCGCCCTCAACCTGGGCAACGCGGCGGGGGCGTTCGCCGGCGGTCTGGTCATCGCCGGCGGCTTCGGCTATCTCGCTCCGGCGTGGGTGGGCGCGGGACTGACCGCGGTGGGACTTGCCGTGGTGCTGCTGTTCGGACGCGGCCCGGTCCCCGCCGCGTCAGCGCCGGCGGGTGCCGAAGATCGTGCGCGTGATCTCGCGCCCGAGCTGAGTGCCCGCTGACCGCAGCAGGCTGTCCAGCGGGCTCGTGCGGCTGGTCGACCTCCGCGGCGCCGACCGCCGGGCCTCGCGGGCGGCCTCGTCGGCCCGGTCCTGCGCCTCCTCCGCCTCCTGCTCGCGTCGCGCGGCCTCCTGCGCCGTGGCGGCCCGCACGGCCAGCAGCTCGTACGCCGACTCCCGGTCCACCGCGACCGCGTAGCGCCCGGACAGCGGCGACGCGCTGACCGCCGCCGCCAGGTCCGCCGCGGGCATCGGCTCCATCGAGGACTGGGGGGCGCGCAGCCGCGTCCACGCGACCGGGGTGGGGGTGCCGCGCTCCGACTGGACGGTGACGACCGCCTCGCCGGTGCCCAGCGACTGGAGCAGCTGCTCGAGGTCGTACGGCGACGTGGGGAACGTGCGCGCGGCCGACCGCAGCGCCTTGGCGTCGTCCGGGGTGAACGCGCGCAGGGCGTGCTGCACGCGGTTGCCCAGCTGACCGAGCACGTCGGCGGGCACGTCCTTGGGGCTCTGCGTGACGAAGAAGACGCCGACGCCCTTGGACCGGATCAGCCGGACCGTCTGCGTCACCTGCGTGAGGAAGTCACCCGACGCGCCGGTGAACAACAGGTGTGCCTCGTCGAAGAAGAACACGAGCTTCGGCTTGTCCGGGTCGCCCACCTCGGGCAGCTCCTGGAACAGCTCCGCCAGCAGCCACATGAGGAACGTGGAGAACAGCGCGGGACGGTCCTGCACCGCCGGCAGCTCCAGAGCGCTGACCACGCCGCGGCCGTCGGGGGTGGTCCTGAGCAGCTCGGAGACGTCGAACGCCGGCTCGCCGAAGAAGGCGTCGGCACCCTGGCTCTGCAGCGAGACGATCTCCCGCAGGATCACCCCCGCGGTCGCCGCCGACAGGCCGCCGATGCCCTTGAGCAGCGGCTTGCCCTCGTCGCTGACCAGGTAGGCGATCGTCGCCTGCAGGTCCTTGAGGTCGAGCAGCGCCAGCCCCTGCGTGTCCGCCCAGTGCATGATCAGGCCGAGGCTCGACTCCTGGGTGGCGTTCAGCCCGAGCACCTTGGACAGCAGCAGCGGTCCGAAGTCCGTCACCGTGGTGCGGACCGGGGAGCCGGTGCCGATCCCGCCCAGGCTGAGGAACTCGACGGGCGACGCGGTGGGCGCCCAGTCCTGCCCCAGGCTCGCGGTGCGGGCGAGCAGCTTCTCGCTCGAGGCACCCGGCACGGCCAGCCCGGACAGGTCGCCCTTGATGTCGGCCACGAACACCGGGACACCGGCGGCGGACAGGCCCTCGGTCAGCACCTGGAGCGTCTTGGTCTTGCCGGTACCGGTGGCGCCGGCGACGAGGCCGTGGCGGTTCATCATGGCCAGCGGGATCCCGACGGGGACGTCCGGGAGGGCGACGTCGCCCTCGACCAGGGCGCCGAGAGGCAGCATCGGTCCGGTGAACGTGTAGCCGGCGACGATCTGGGCGGCGTGCTCGGAGAGGCTGGCCGCCGCGGGCGCCGGTGCCTGCCCGGCCGCGGGCGCCGGTGCCTGCC
>NZ_CAURTV010000122.1:0-9177 GCF_963527515.1 uncultured Cellulomonas sp.
CTCCGAGGTCGTCGAGCCCCACCCGGTCGCCCAGCTCGAGGAAGCCCTGCGCGGCGGACGCGGCGGCCTGCCGGGCGAGGTCGAGCGACGTCGGGTCCTGCGCGCGGGCGGGCGTCGAGCCCCGCCAGGTCATCGGGTCCGGGCCGACGTCGTCGCGCGAGTCCACGACCAGCACGACGACCGCCTCGGCGAGCGCGTGCTCGCGGCGGACGTAGAGCTCGTGCAGGTCAGGGGACCGCCGCGCGGTGACGCGCCAGTCGATGCGACGCAGCCGGTCGCCGGGGGAGAACGGGTGCACGTCACGCAGGCCACCGCCCTCGCCGGGCCGGCGCGACTCGTGCCCGCCGGTCAGCCCGCGCAGCCGGGGCGGCAGCGGGAGGTCACCGAGGGGCCGCGGGGCGGGAAGCACCAGGGCCGAGCGCGAGACGGCGGGGCTGGGCTCGGACACGCTGGCGGCGCCCGGCCCGATCCCCTGCGCGTCGACGAACGCGACCTCCTGCGGTCCGGTGCGCACGGTGTGCACGACGAGCGGGAGACGTCGGCTGCCGTCGACGACCACCCACGCCTCGGCGAGCACCCGCACACCTCGGCGGACGCCCACGAGGACGCCGGCGGGTGCGTCGACGACCACGTCTGCACGCAGCGTGCCTGGGGCGGGTGCCGTGTCGGACGCCTCCAGCCGCGCGGTCGGGTCGGTGGACGGACGGCGACGCCAGTCCCACACCCCCGCCACCAGCGGCGCGGCACCCAGCACGGCGACGTCCGGGCGTCCGAGCAGCGCGCCCAGGACGACGAGCACGAGGCCGACGACGACGCCCGCCTCCGTCGCCCGTGAGCGCACCCAGGTCATCCGCGGCGCGCCGTCGTCGGGCCTGCCACCCGCGCGAGCACGTCCGCGACGACCTTCTGCGGCGCGGTGCCCGTCGCCCAGGCCTGCGGCGTCAGCGAGAGCCGGTGCGCGAGGGCAGGGACGGCCACGGCCTTGACGTCCTCGGGCGTGACGAAGTCCCTGCCGGACAGCACCGCGAGCGAACGCGCGACGAGCACCAGCGCCTGCGAGCCCCGCGGCGAGGCACCCACGTCGACCGCGTCGTGCGTGCGGGTGGCTGCCGCGAGGTCGACGCAGTACCGCAGGATGTCGGCGTCGACCGTGACCGCCTCGACCCCGGCCTGCATCGCCCGCAGCGTGGCGGCGTCGACGACCGTGCGGACAGTACCCAGCTCCTGGCGCCGCGCGAGCCGCCGCGACAGGACGTCGACCTCCGCGTCCCGGTCCGGGTACCCGACGGCCACCCGGACCATGAACCGGTCGAGCTGCGCCTCCGGCAGCGGGTACGTGCCCTCGTACTCGACGGGGTTGGACGTGGCCACCACGTGGAACGGGTCCGGCAGCGGGTACGTCTCACCGTCCACCGTGACCTGCCGCTCGGCCATGGCCTCCAGCAGCGCCGACTGCGTCTTCGGGGCGGTCCGGTTGATCTCGTCGGCCAGCAGGAGCCCCGCGAAGACCGGGCCCGGACGGAACGCGAACGACGCCGTCGCCGGGTCGAAGACGCTCGACCCCGTGATGTCCGACGGCAGCAGGTCAGGCGTGCACTGCACCCGGCGGAACGCGAGCCCGAGAGCGGTCGCCAGGCTCCGCGCGGCCAGCGTCTTGCCGAGCCCGGGGACGTCCTCGAAGAGCACGTGCCCGCCGCCGAGGATGGCCGCGAGCGCGACCTTCAGGGGCTCGCGCATGCCGACGACGAGCGTCGCGACCTCGTCGAGCACGGCGCTCCCGCGGTCCGCGACCTGCGCGACGGTCAGTGGCGTGGGCTGCTCAGTCATCGGTGGGCGCTCCGTCGTCGGTCGGGGTGGCACGCCTCGGTCCGAGGCGGTCGAGCACGTCGAGGGTGTGCACCACGTCGGCGACCGTGGGCAGCGGTGAGGTGGTGCGGGTGAGCGTCCGGACGGCGCGCGTGCCGAGCAGGCTCTGCGCGTGCGGGTCGTCGAGGGTCATCCCGTGCCGCGCGAGCCGGCTCCGCGCCACCTCGCGCAGCCGCCGGAGCACCCGCTCGCCGATCCGTCCGTCCCGCCCGACCATCGCCCACGCCAGATCCTGCACCTCGCCGCGCGCGCCGTGCCGGCGGTCCAGGCGCTCGCGGTCCCAGCCGGGGTCAGGGGTGCCGTCCAGGCGACTGAGCAGCAGCACCCCCGCGGCGACGAGCAGCCCGAGCAGCGCCGACGTCCCCGGCGTCAGACCGGCCGCCCACGCTCCGACGCCGCCGACCAGGAACCCGGCGAGCGGCCGCCAGTCCCACCTCATGCGTCCTCCTCGGCACGCCGCCCCAGGTCGACCGCGATCGCGGCCAGGCTCGTGCGCGCCCGATCGACGTCGGACCGCGTGAGCACGTGCTCGGAGTATCGCGCGGCGAGGTAGAGCTCCAGCAGGGTGCGCGTCGCCGCAGGGTCCGCACGCGTGGTGCCGAGGACCTCGACCGTGAACTCGGTCGCCGTCTGCGCGCGATCCCGCACCAGCCCGGTGCGCTCCGCCGACGCCTCCAGCGCCACCCACGCGGCGATCACCGCGTCCCCGGGCGGGACCTCGTCCTCGAGCACCTGCGCCGCACGCCGGACACCCTCGCGCAGCGCCGGCGTGGCGCTGTCCAGCACGTCGCCGCCGAGGTCGACGTCCGGAGCCGCCAGGTCGACCTCGTGCGGTGCACGCCGAGCCAGCATCGCGCGGACCCGCCTGACCAGCATCGCGACCGCGACCACCAGCAGCGCGCCGACCAGCACGATGACGATCAGGTAGAGCCAGCGCTGCGCGACCACCGACTCCTCGACCCGCAGCATGTCCGGCTCGACCGGCGGGGGCGTCGCGGTGCGCGACTCGACCGGCAGGGGCGGGATGGTGAACGCCGCCCCGCCCGCGTTCCGCTGACCGAGCCGGAACGGCCCCGCCAGCGCCGCCCCGATCACCGCGACGACGACCAACGCACCGACCACCAGCACCGCGCTCGGCCTGCGGGTCTGCGGTGCCACGGGGCTCCTCGGCGTCGGCGGACCGACGGGGGCCGCCGGTGGGGTCAGGCTACTGGCGGGGTGGTGAGCCACTCGCGCAGGTCGCGGTGCACGAAGCCCGCGGCGAACACCCCCGCGTCAAGCTCTCGCCGCAGGTCGGCAGGCGTCCGCACGGACGCGGTGTACTCGGCTCCCGCCCGCAGGACCGCCGTCCACAGGCGTCGCCGGAGGTCGCCGGGCAGCGTCGAGCGCACGTCGAACGAGGCGACGACCGCAGTCGAGAACCCCTCGAGACGTGTCCCGGCGACCTCGGCCGGAGAGCTGAGCGGCAGCAGCTCGAGCTGGATGACCAGCGGACAGTCGTGCACGCGGTCGGCGTCGGCCCACCGGTCGAGCCACCGAGGTGCCACCCCGAGCTCGAGCGAGCACGACGAGCGGAAGGGCGCCCGGTCGAGTCTCACCAGCCACGAGAGGTCGTCGTCAGGACGCACCCAGGTCGTGCCGTGCCGCTCGAAACCGGCACCGGCGAACACGTCCGAGTCGAGCGATATTCATCGGCGCTCCTCCACGGGCGCGAGGGCTGCTGTCACGGTCCTGGGCACGGGGGATCACATCTCGAGCCACGGCGCCGGCGCCGGAATCGGGTCTATCCGGTCCGCGAGCGCCACGAACCGCTCGAGGTTGGTGAGCTCGTGCAGGACCTCCGCGTGCTCGAGCCGGCCGTTCATGTACACGACCACCCACTCGAGCAGCGGGCACGCCGCCAGTGGCCGCAGGTCGATCCGGTGGTCGAGCACCGCCGGTCCTGCCGGATCGATGACGAGGTGCCTCAGACGCGGGAAGGCCTCGATCCCGTCGAGGGAGCAGATCCCCGCGCCGTGGATCTCGAGCGACTCCAGCTGCCACGGGGGATCGGGACATCGCAGGTCGACGTCGGTGAGCCGTGTCCCGCGGGCGTACTCCAACGAGGCGGCACGCAGCTCGTTGCACCCCGACAGCAGCGCCAGGGAGTCGGCCCGCACCTTGCCCAGCGCGAGTCCACGCAGTCGCGGGACGGCCGACAGGGGCCCGGTGAGATCGTCGACGTCGACGCCCAGCCCCACCAGGCGATGCAGGTCCTCGGTGTGCATCGGAGCTTCAGAACGTCCGAAGATGTTGATCTCGACGAACTTGCGCAGAGCCGCACGAGGTATCGCGGGGATGGCGCCCCTGCCTCCGTGCACGATCAGCTCGGGCACGGAGATCTCGGACAGCCATTCCAGTGATGCTCCGCGACCGGCGATCGCCGCGGCGTTGACAACGATCTGTTGCGGAGCGTGCTGAGCGATGTTCCAGAGATCGACCTCGCTGGGACGCTCGTAGACATCTGCGTACTGACCCGACTCGGCCTGGCGGAACACCAACGACATGCGCAAATCCCCTCTCGCCGATCGACGACGACCTCGGTTCGATCAGGTTTCTGCCTGGGCGTCCCCGTCGAGCGTCGGCCCGCGCCTACGAGACCCGCGGGCTCTCTCGATGCTCGAGACGGACGGTGAGTAGTGTCGACGACTCTTCAGCGCCAGCTCGGACAGCCGCGGCAGCGACAGGAGCGGAGTGAGGTCCCCGTCCTCGATGTTCGTCGTGCCCCACGCGAGGAGCGCCTGGAGCTGATTGTGTCCCCGGATCGGCGCCAGGGATGCGATACCTCCGCAGTCGGCGAGACGGAGCCGCCGGAGGTTGCGGGCGTCGCGCAGCACCTCGAGCTCGTGGATCCCGGTGCAGCCGTCGGCCTCGAACCGGACCAAGTCCCTGAGCGCCGCGAGGGCGTCGATGTCCGTCAGCCGTCGGGCATCGTTGATCTCCAGCTCGCGGAGGTTGTCCATGGCCCGCAGACCCTCCAGGTCCACGAGGTTCTTCGCGCCGTACAGAGCGAGACTCCTGAGCCGGCCGCCGAGGTCGGGAAGCTCCTTCGCGTCGTAGCCGAGAAGAGTGAGCGACTCCAGCGCCGGACCGGGCGGGAGACCCGTCCGAGACACGGCTTCCCACTCCAGGGCGAGGTGTCGAACGTCGCGCAGACGGCGGATGTCGATCCCGCCTGCGCCTACGACGTTCCCGTTCAGCGTCACGGAGGACACCGCTGGGGACAGCGCGTAGAGCTCCCCGACGTCGACCTCGCTGGCGGTCGTGACGATGATCTCCTCGACGGCGAGCCGCGAGATCCCGTCCAACGCGTCCGGGAAGTACAGATGGACCGGAACCCCCGGACCGGCATGCTCCTCGATGCTCCCCAGAGCACCGTCGTCGAGCTCACGGACGAACGCGACGTAGCCGGGCGCGCCCGGTGTCGGCTGGGCGATGATCGAGCTCGGCGTCACGTCGAGAACGTCCCCGAGCGGGAGAGGGCCCAGCTCCGCTGCCCAGTCGACGCCCCGGTCGCCTCTCACCTCAGCAGCCGCACTGCCCTGCGCGCCTCGGCGCGGATGTCCGCGTCGACCGCATCAACCCGCGCCTCGACGACCGGCAGTGCCGGCCGGTACCGGGCGGCGACGAGCGCGCGGAGAGCCGAGGGCGCCACCGAGTCGTCGTCGACGAGGTCCATCAGCACGGACGGGACGTCGGGATGCTTCGTCCGTCCGAGCCGCAGGACCAGCGCCGATCGAGCACTGCCCAAGGACCGGTCGCGCGCCAGACCCAGGACGTCCTCCGCCCAAGGCGGCGAGGCAAGGCCGGCGATGGCGCTGCTGAGGCTGCCCAGCATCAGCTCGTCGGCGTCGAGCGTGCCGTCGGAGGTCACCGCGAGCCGGTACCCGGTCGGTCTGCCCCTCATCCACGCGATCAGCACCGGCATCACCTCCGACTCGGCGGCCTTCGAGGCGTACGGGACCAGGAGGTCGTCGGCGACGGGCCAGTAGCGGAGGACCGCCAGCCAGCGCCTCAGGACCGGCAGGACCGCCGCCTTGTTCTCCGCGGTCACCCGCAGCTCGCGCAGTCGGCGGTCGTCCTCGCCCGCCGCGGCGAGGTCGGACCGCACCCCGGCGGCCTCGGCGTCGTACTCGCGCTTCGCACCGACGTACGGGTCCTCGGTCATCACGGTCCTCACGGCGCTCCCTCGACGGCGGGCACCGACATCGTGGCACGGCGTCGCGAGGTGACGGCGGGACGCCGCCGCACCCGACCGGACCCCTCTGGGACACTGGAGCCATGCCCTCTCGCGTCCGGCTCGCAGACGTCACGCCCCCCATCGCGCTCGGCCCCCT
Source organism: uncultured Cellulomonas sp. (assembly GCF_963527515.1). Lineage (NCBI taxonomy): Bacteria > Bacillati > Actinomycetota > Actinomycetes > Micrococcales > Cellulomonadaceae > Cellulomonas > uncultured Cellulomonas sp. The sequence continues at coordinate 6,243 of NZ_CAURTV010000122.1, forward strand.
CGACGGTCGCTACCGCGCGGCCGTCGCGCCGCTGGTCGACCACCTGAGCGAGGCCGCCCTCAACCGCGAGCGGGTGCACGTCGAGGTCGAGTGGCTGATCCACCTGGCGCAGCAGCAGGTGGTGCCGGGCGCCCCGACGCTCACGGCGGCCGACGAGCAGTACCTGCGCGAGGTCGTCGACACCTTCGGGCCCGAGGAGGTCGCGGAGCTGGCGGCCATCGAGAAGATCACCGTGCACGACGTCAAGGCGGTCGAGTACTTCCTCAAGAGCCGGCTCGCGGCCGCGCCGGAGGGGTCGGCGCTGCGGGACGTCGGCGAGCTCGTGCACTTCGCGTGCACCAGCGAGGACATCAACAACCTGTCGTACGCGCTGATGGTCCGCGGTGCGGTGCAGGACGTCTGGGCACCGGCCGCCACCGCACTCGTCGACCAGGTGGCCGTGCTCGCGCACGAGCTCAAGGACCAGCCCATGCTCGCCCTGACGCACGGGCAGCCGGCGACGCCGACGACGCTCGGCAAGGAGCTCGCGGTCCTCGCGCACCGGCTGCGGCGGCAGCTGCGGCGGATCGCGTCCGACGAGTACCTGGGCAAGCTCAACGGCGCCACCGGCACGTACGGGGCGCACGTCGTCGCGGTCCCGGGCGCCGACTGGCCGGCGGTGAGCAAGGCGTTCGTCGAGCACCTCGGACTGACCTGGAACCCGCTGACCACGCAGATCGAGCCGCACGACTGGCAGGCCGAGCTGTACGCCGACGTCGCCCGGTTCAACCGCGTGCTGCACAACCTGGCCACCGACGTGTGGACCTACATCTCGCGCGGCGTCTTCATCCAGGTCCCCGTCGCGGGTGCCACCGGCAGCTCGACCATGCCGCACAAGGTGAACCCGATCCGGTTCGAGAACGCCGAGGCCAACCTCGAGCTCTCGTCGGCCCTGCTGGACACCCTGGCCAGCACCCTGGTGACCAGCCGGCTGCAGCGCGACCTCACCGACTCCACGACTCAGCGCAACATCGGTCCCGCCTTCGGGCACTCGCTCCTGGCCATCGACAACGTGGCCCGCGGGCTGCGCGCGCTCTCGGTGGACACCACACTGCTGGCCCGCGAGCTGGACGAGAACTGGGAGACCCTCGGCGAGCCCGTGCAGTCGGCCATGCGCGCCGCGTCGGTGGCCGGCGTGACCGGCATGGAGAACCCGTACGAGCGGCTCAAGGAGCTCACCCGCGGCCGCCGGCTGACCGCCGCGGACATGCGCGAGTTCATCGGCGGGCTCGGCCTTCCCGACGACGTCGAGGCGCGTCTGTCCGCCCTGACGCCGGCCTCCTACACGGGGCTCGCGGGGCATCTGGTCGCTTACCTCGATTCCTGACGGAGCGCCACCGCACGCTGAGCCGAACGGGTGAACGCACGGCGCCCGACTCGTCACTTCTGCCTACTTCTCAACCGAAGACGAATCGGTTCGACGGGACCGCTCTCAACGCCTCTGACCTGCGAGTTCACTCAGATGAGTGACCTCTCCTGGACAGGCGCCCTATAAGGGCTGCACAATCGTGCACCGACCGGTCTGAATCATCCGGTTCACCCCTTTTCGGCAAGGAAGCCCACCGTGACGCTCATGCAGAAGGCGATCACGCCAGCGCTGACCCGCGCACACCTCACCGCGGGCCACGACCGTCTGGCGGGGTACGTGGTTCGGGCCGAGGACGTCGCCTTCGCGACGACTCCGGCACAGCTGTTCGAGGTGCACGGACTCGGTTACGAGGGCTCACCCTTCAGCCCGTACGACCGGTCGATCGACGTGCTGCGCTTCGAGTCGTCCCCGCAGCTGCAGTACCGGGACGTGCCCGGGTACATCCTCCCGCTGTGGTGGCTGCGCCACTCGCGCATCCCCCCGGGCGCCGAGCTGGTCCGCATCTACGACAACGGCACCTCCACGCTGCTGGCCCGCTACGGGGACGTCGGCGCCGGGTGGACCGTGACGCAGCTGGGCGCCCCCCGCCCGTCGCTGGCGTCCCTGTCGCGCTGCGTCGGCCCCGTCGCCAAGTGGCACGGCGCCTACCTCGAGGCGGACGTCGTGGACAACGGCCACACCGTGGTCTTGGCCCTGGCCAACCCGCCGCTGGCCGAGACCGGGTTCTACCAGTCCCCGTCCGGCCGCTGGTACCGCCGCGTGGCCCGCGAGGACGTCACCGAGCTGTTCGAGCTCGACCTCACGGCCCGCTGGAACGGCCTCAGCGTCCGCGTCGTCGACCAGTGGCAGGACGCCCAGCGCTACGTCGTGGCTCGCATCTCCCACCTGGGGGACGACATCGAGCGCGCCGAGCGCCTGCACCTGACGCGCGTCGAGGCCGGTGTCTACGAGGGCATCGTCTATGCCGCCGAGCTGACCGACATCCAGACCAACCAGGTGGTCCCCCACACCTGGGCCCCCGGTCCTGCTGCCCCCCAGCAGCAGGTGGTGCGCTCCTGAGCGCACTCCGAGGGTTCCTCACCAGGGTCACGCCAACGACGCTGTGACTCTCGCGGAACGCGTGCCGGGCCTGGCCCTCCCCCCCGTCCAGGCCCGGCACGCTCTGTCTGTCCAGAACGACCCGGTCCGGCCAGCCAGCGGGACGGGGATCGACGCCAGCTCGGTGAGCGCGGCCGCGTACGTCGCCGCGTCGCCCCTGCACGCCGAGCCGCCTGAGGCGCGACGCTGCCCCCGAACCCGGCCACGAGAACATCATGGGTGCCGTTCTGAGGGGGTCAGACGCCACTGGTGTTGTTGTCGCCATGCGGCGGGGCCGACGAGACCACGAGAACAACAGTGGACGCGCATGGCGGGCCGATGACGCGTCCAGAGTTGTTCTCGTGGGGCTGTCGGCCGGAGAGCCACGCGGCCCAGCCCGGCCGATCCCGGCCCGGCCGCACGGGGGGTCGGCCAGCAGCGGGACGGGGA
>NZ_CAURTV010000123.1:0-9025 GCF_963527515.1 uncultured Cellulomonas sp.
GGTGCGGCCTGGCCCGCGTACCCGGGGGGCGGCGGCGGCGCGGTGTGCAGCGCGTGCGACCGCAGGCCGCCCGCGGCGTCGATCGCACGCAGGCTGCTCAGCACGCGCTCGCGCTCGGCCTCCTCGACGGGCCGGCCCGTGGTGCTCAGGTAGGTCAGCAGCCCCAGGTCGCGCAGGTACTTCTCGGCGTCACCCGGCCGACCGCCACCGGCCGACCCGGAGCCCACGGCCGAGTTGATCGCGGTGTCCGCCTTGGCGGCCAGGTCCGTCGCCGCGGCCTTGGCCTTGTCCAGGAATCCCATGGGGTGCTCCTTCGCTCCCGGTGCCGGCGGACGCCATGTCCGCCGGTCGAAAGCGTACGCACCGCGGGACCGCGCCGTTAGTGTGCGAAGCACCCTGCTCCACGGCTTCTCGGCACTTCGCCCCCAAGGAGATCGACCGCCATGACGATCCACGGTTCGCTGTTCACGGACTTCCGCGAGAACGCCTCGCAGGACCCCTTCTCGCTGCAGAACAAGAAGCTCCTCAAGGTCCAGATGAGCTACGGCCCGGTGTGGGCGCGGACCGGCTCGATGGTCGCGTACCAGGGCGACGTGCGGTTCCAGAACAAGGGGTCGGGCGGCCTCGACAAGCTGATCAAGTCGAAGCTCACCGGTGAGGGCGTCGACATGATGCAGTGCACCGGCAACGGCGAGCTGTTCGTGGCCGACCAGGCGAGCGAGGTCCAGGTGATGTACCTGGAGAACGACATGGTCTCCGTCAACGGGGCCAACGTGCTGGCGTTCTCGGCGTCGATCGAGTGGGACATCCACCGGGTGCAGGCGCGCGGCGGCATGATGGCCGGCGGCCTGTACAACGTCTCGCTGCGCGGCACCGGCTACGTCGCGGTCACCACCAAGGGCGACCCCGTGGCCCTGGACGTCGCGACCAGCCCCACGTTCGCCGATGCGCAGGCCGTGGTGCTGTGGACCTCGGGGGTGAGCATGGACGTGCGCGTGGACACGGGCGGCCTGTCCTCGATGATCCGCGGCGGTACCGGCGAGCTGGTGCAGATGGCCTTCGGCGGCCAGGGCTACGTGCTGGTGCAGCCCAGCGAGTCCGTCGTCGCCGGCGGTCACCAGACCCAGCAGCGCAGCAGCGGAGGCCTGGGCAGCCTGCTCGGCGGCTGAGGCGGTCCGTCCGCCGGAGAGGCGCGCGTCGCCCGCTCAGTCGTTGACCGCGAAGTACCCCGACACGTCGACGAGCGCGAGGACGTCGCCGCTGTTGTTGTAGACGGAGAACGCGGCGCCCGCACCGAGCCGGGTGAGCACACCGGTGGCGATGTCCGCACCGGGTCGGGCGTTGGCGTTGCTGGCGAACGGCCTCGTCGTGCCGGTCGGGTAGACCGTGAGGTAGGACAGCTTCGACGCGCTCGCTGTCGTCAGGTTGAGGGACATCGCGACGGCGTCGTCGCGCACCTCGACCTGGGCGCTGTCTGCGGTGAACTCCAGCACGCGCCCCGTGTCGACGGTGCGCGACCCGACTGCGCGTCGGGCCTCGATCGGGTAGTAGTCGGCGCCACCCGACTCCACGAACCAGCCGACGACGTCCACGACGATGTCCGTCGAGCCCTGGTCGTTGTAGAGCGTCAGCGCGCCGTCCGGGCCCAGCGGCACGATGGCGAGGTTCGGGATGTCGTCGTTCTGGTAGGCGTTCAGGACGCTCGTCGACGGGCCGTCCGTCGCGTCCGACGGGTAGGCCGACACGTACGAGGTGCGGGCGGTGGCGCGCGTCGAGGTGATCGTCACCGCGGCAGCGACGGCGTCTGCGGGCGCGACCTTGCCGGGGCCGGCCAGCACCAGCGAACGCGTGCCGCGCGGTCCGAGCGGGGACGAGTCCCGGGTGTCGAGCACCCGCGTCGGCGCGATCGGCTGGAAGCCGGCACCCTCGTCGCTCGAGTAGATCCCCTGGAGGTCGGCGACCAGGTGGGTGTAGCCCGCGTTGTTGTAGAGGACCACCTCGTACACGCCGGACTCGGAGTAGCGCGAGACGGGGACGGTGACCAGGTTGGCGACGTCGCGGCCGGCCGAGGAGTTGATGACGCTCGTGCGCGGCTCGGCGTACTGGTACGACAGCGCGGAGACGAAGCTCGTCGACGCGGTGCCCTGGGTCGCCGTCAGGTTGAGGACGACCGCGACCGTGTGGTCCGGGAGCTCGTCGAGCAGGAACCGCGCGACCTCGCCGGGTCCCAGCGGGCCCTCCGCGTCCTCGCGGGTGTCGATGACGCGGGTGGGCTCCACCGGCACCAGCCGACCGGGCGCGGTCAGGCGCACGCTGCGGTCCTGCGCGACGTCCTCGCCGTTGCCGCCCAGCCAGAAGCCCGACCCCGACTCGACGTCGGTGCCGGCACCGCCGTAGCGGGGGCCGTAGAAGCCGGACGGGTCCGTGGTACGGGTGGTGGCGCTCATGTTGGCGCAGGTCACAGGGATCGCGAACGACCCGTCGGCCGCCGACGTCGCGCTGGCGACCACGCCCTGGCCGGCCCACTCCGCGATGCCGACGACCTCGACGAGCATGCCGGGCAGCGCGACGCCCGTGTGCTCGTCGGTCACGGTGCCGTGCACGGTGCCGCAGCTCGCGGCGGAGGCCGCCGTGGCGAGCGGGACGGCCGACGCGGCCAGGACGACGGACAGGAGGGCGGACGCCCAGACGGTGCGCTTCACGGCAGTCACCGTAGCGGCGCAGACCGTCGCCGCGCCGGTCGTTCACCCGCGCGGCATGCTCAGCGCGACGGCCGCCAGAGGACGACGGCCCCGCGGTCCGTGGTCGCCGTCGCGCGGCGGCTGCGGGACGGCGTGCGGTTGACGGCGACGACGTCGCCGCGGGGGTCGGCCGTGAAGATGCGACGGCCGGGCTCGACGAACGCGCGCAGGTACTCGACCTGCCGCCTCAGTCCCTCCAGCTCCGCCTCGAGTTCGAGGATCCGCTTGATCCCCGCCAGGTTGACGCCCTCGTCCTGGGACAGCCGCTGCACCTCGCGCAGGGTCGCGATGTCTCGCAGCGAGTAGCGCCGACCGCGGCCGCTCGCGCGGCTGGGGCTGACGAGGCCGAGCCGGTCGTACTGGCGCAGGGTCTGCGGGTGCATGCCGGCCAGCTCGGCCGCGACCGAGATGACGTAGACCTTGGCGTCCTCGGCAGGCATGGCTACGTCTTCGCCGCGTCGAGCAGGTCGGCGCGCACGTCCTCACCGGAGGTCGCGATGCCGAACGCCTGGACGGCCTCCCGCGCGGCGCTGTTGAGCCGCTGGGGCACGACGACCTGGACCAGGATGAGCAGGTCGCCCTTGGTGCCGGGGACGCCCTTGCCCTTGACGCGCAGCACACGGCCGGACGGCGTGCCCTCGGGCACGCGGACGCGGACGGTGGACCCGTCGAGCGTCGGCACCTCGATGGTGGCGCCCAGCGCGGCCTCGTCGAACGCGACCGGGACCGTCATGCGCAGGTTGTCGCCGTCGATCGAGAAGACCGGGTGCGGGGTGACGCGGACGGTGATGACCAGGTCGCCCGCAGGGCCGCCGCGCTCGCCGGGACGGCCCTTGCCGCGCAGCCGGATCTTCTGGCCGTCGCGGACGCCCGCGGGGATCCGCGCGTTGATGGTGCGACCCTCGACCGTCAGCGAGACCGTCGACCCCTCGACCGCCTGCCGGAAGGGCAGCGTGGCGCTGGTGGCCAGGTCGACGCCCTGCTGCGGTCCTGGCGCGAAGCCGCCGCCGGCGTTGCCGAACAGGCCGCCGAGGATGTCCTCGAAGCCCGCGGCACCACCGGGGGCGTTGGTGTACCGCACCCGGCCGCCCTGCTGACCACCGAACATGCCGCCGAACACGTCCTCGAACCCGGCGGTGCCGCCGCGCCCGGGGGAGGTGAACCGCGGGCCGCCCGCCATCGCGCGCAGCTGGTCGTACTGGCCGCGCTGCTCGGTGTCCGACAGGACCGCGTAGGCCTCGCCGACGTCCTTGAACCGTGCCTCGGCCTTCGCGTCACCCGGGTTGTGGTCGGGGTGCATCTGCCGCGCGAGCTTGCGGTAGGCCTTCTTGATGGTGGCGGCGTCGGCGTCCTTGGGCACGCCGAGGACGGAGTAGAAGTCCTTCTCGAGCCAGTCCTGTCCGGTCACGCCGCCTCCTTCCTTCGAGTGTTCGTAGCGTCCGAGCAGATGTGGGCCCTGACCCGCACCTGCTCGGACGCTACTGGGGTTTCTACGCCTCGGGGTCCACGACGGCGACGCGCGCCGCCCGCAGGATCCGGTCCGGGGTTCGGTAGCCGGGCTGCAGCACCATCTGGACGCTCGACTCCGTGACCTCCGGGGAGTGCGAGTGCATGAGCGCCTCGTGCACCGCGGGGTCGAACGGCTCGCCGACCGCGCCGTAGCGGGCCACCCCGAAGCGACCCAGGGTCGCCTCGAGCTTCTCCGCGATCGACACGAACGGTCCGGTCAGGTCACCGTGCTGGCGGGCCAGCTCGATGTCGTCGAGCACCGGGATGAGGGCCTCCACGATCGCGTGCACGCCGCGCTCGTGGGCGGCGAGGGCGTCGGCCTTCGACCGCTTCACGAACCCGGAGTACTGCTGCTCGAGGTTGTAGTAGGCCGCCTGCGACCGCTGCAGCTCGTCGAGCCGCTCGGCCGCCAGCTTCTCGGCCGCGACCAGACCCTCGAGCACGACCTCCTCCTCGGCGCCGGCCGCGATGGACTCGGCGTCGGCGAGGACCTGCTCCTCGGGGGTCAGCTCCTCGTTCGAGTCGGTGGGGCCGGTGGTCACTTGGCCGCCTCCTCCTCGTCGTCGACGATCTCGGCGTCGACGACGTCCTCGTCGGAGGAGGTGTCCGCCGCCGGCTGACCGTCGGTCGGCGCAGCGCCCGCCATGTTCTCGGCGGAGTAGAGCGCCTCGCCGATCTTCTGGCTGGCCGCGAGCAGGGCCGAGTGCTTGGCCTTGACCGTGTCGAGGTCCGTACCCTCGAGCGCGGTCTTGAGCTCGCCGACCGCGGCCTGGACCTCGGTCTTGACCTCGTCGGGCAGCTTGTCGGCGTTGTCGACCAGCAGCTTCTCCGTCGAGTAGACGAGCTGCTCGGCACTGTTGCGGGTCTCGGCCTCCTCGCGACGCGCCTTGTCCTCGGCCGCGTGCTCCTCGGCCTCGCGCACCATGCGCTCGATGTCCTCCTTGGGGAGGGCCGAGCCGCCGGTGATCGTCATCGACTGCTCCTTGTTGGTGCCGCGGTCCTTGGCGGACACGTGCACGATGCCGTTGGCGTCGATGTCGAACGTGACCTCGACCTGCGGCACGCCACGGGGAGCCGGCGCGATGCCGGTGAGCTCGAAGGTGCCGAGCGGCTTGTTGTCCCGCGCGAACTCGCGCTCGCCCTGGAACACCTGGATCAGCACGGACGGCTGGTTGTCCTCGGCGGTGGAGAAGATCTCGGAGCGCTTGGTCGGGATGGCCGTGTTGCGCTCGATGAGCTTGGTCATCACGCCGCCCTTGGTCTCGATGCCGAGGCTCAGCGGGGTGACGTCGATGAGCAGGACGTCCTTGCGGTCGCCCTTCATGACGCCGGCCTGCAGCGCGGCACCGACGGCGACGACCTCGTCCGGGTTGACGCCCTTGTTGGGCTCCTGACCGCCGGTGAGCTCCTTGACCACCTCGGTGACCGCGGGCATGCGGGTCGAGCCGCCGACGAGGACCACGTGGTCGATCTCGGACAGCTTGATGCCGGCGTCGCGGATGACCGACTGGAACGGCGCCTTGGTGCGGTCGAGCAGGTCCTGCGTCATCTGCTGGAACTGCGCGCGCGTGAGCTTGGTGTCCAGGTGGACCGGGCCGTTCTCGCTCATCGACAGGTACTGCATCGAGATGTTGGTGCTCGTCGCGGACGAGAGCTCCTTCTTGGCCTGCTCCGCCGCCTCGCGCAGACGCTGCACGGCGATCTTGTCCTTGGCCAGGTCGACGCCCGTGGAGTTCTTCACCTCCGAGACCAGGAAGTCGACGATCCGGTTGTCCCAGTCGTCGCCGCCGAGCCGGTTGTCGCCGGAGGTCGCGCGGACCTCGATCGTCGAGAAGCCGTCGTCGTCCTTGCCCACCTCGAGCAGGGACACGTCGAACGTGCCACCGCCGAGGTCGAAGACGAGGATGAGCTCGTCCTCCTTGCCGCGCTCCAGGCCGTAGGCCAGGGCGGCCGCGGTGGGCTCGTTGATGATTCGCAGGACGTTGAGGCCCGAGATGGCGCCGGCGTCCTTGGTGGCCTGGCGCTCGGCGTCGTTGAAGTACGCCGGGACGGTGATGACCGCGTCGGTGACGGGCTCGCCCAGGTAGGCCTCCGCGTCCCGCTTGAGCTTGGAGAGCACCCGCGCGCTGATCTCCTGCGCGGTGTACTTCTTCTCGTCGATGGCCGCGGACCAGTCCGTGCCCATGTGGCGCTTGACGGACGAGATCGTGCGGTCGACGTTGGTGACGGCCTGGCGCTTGGCGATCTCGCCGACCAGCACCTCACCCGTCTTGGAGAACGCGACCACCGACGGCGTCGTGCGCGACCCCTCGGCGTTCGCGATGACCGTGGGCTCGCCGCCCTCGAGGACCGAGACCACCGAGTTGGTGGTGCCGAGGTCGATGCCGACTGCTCGTGCCATGTGTGTGCCTTCTTTCGTGTTCCTGCGGTGACTGACGTCTCGCTCTTGAGTCCGGCTGGCTCAAGTCTGCGTCGGCTTGAGGCTTCGTGCAAACGTGAGTGGTCGAACTTGAGTCTGTTGGGCTCAACCTTGGGGAGCGGGGATGCATTCCCGAGGGGTCTTCTATGGGCGGGTTGCTCGTCCTCCCCCTCCATCCCTCGGCAGAGTGCGTAGGAAGACGTGGCGGATCCCGCGGGAAGACGCTCAGACCGCTCGGCACGACGACGACCACGTCCACCGAACGCGGCGAAAGTGGTGCGGCACGGAGCTCCGCGAGGTCAAGTCCGCACGCGTGACGGGCGGGGAACTCGCTTCGGTGGCCCGCATGGAGAGCGCGATCGATCTCGCGGCGCGGCGCGGATCCGACCGGTGGGACCTCGCGCCCGAAGGCTGGCAGACGACCCACGTCGAGTACCTGGACGCAGGTGCCCGCCCGGACGTGGCCCGTCGTCGATCGAGAGGCACTTCTTGCCGCGGTCTGTGTCGCGGTGTCGCTCGTGCACTCGACCACGGCGTCGGCGGGTTCGAGCCCCACCGGGCCCACCCCAGCCCGACGCCGCACGGTGGCCGCGGGGCAGGACCCAGCGAGCGCATGATCCGCGCGTCAGGCGCCGTCCGCGATCGCCCTGGCCGCGCGGCCGGCCCAGGCCCGCAGGTCGGGGTCCGGGTCGCCCGACACCATCCCGGCGACCGCCGGGAGCACCTCGGGCCACGACAGGTGCGCCGCGGCGTACAGCGCGGCGCGCCGGACCCGGGGGCTCGGGTCGGTCAGCGCCTCCTCGAGCACCGAGACGACACCGGGGTCGACGCGCTCGGCGGTCGCCGCGACGTGCGACACGGCCTGGCGCCGCTGCTCGTCGGTCACCGCAACGGCGAACCACGCCATCGCCTCCGCGGTCCCCAGGGTGTCGAGGCCGCCGGTCACCTCGGCCGCGAGCGCCTCGGCGTCGTCGCCCAGGACCACCACGGACGCAACGCCGAGCCGGTCGTCCTCGACGTAGTGCACCGCTCCGCCCGGCGCCCGCCAGATCTCCTCGTACGGCTCGTCCGCGGTCGGGTCCACCAGGCCCCGGAGCACCCAGCCCCGGCTCCCGGCCAGCCGGTGGAACGCCGCGCGGGACGTCGTCGGCGCCAGCACCACGCGCGTGCTCATGTGCCCGGCCCTGCCACCGTGCCGGCCCTGTCGGCCGACCGCAGCAGGTGCAGCAGCTGATCGCGCAGGTGCTTGCGGACGTACTGGGTCAGCGCGGTCTCGTTGTCGTACAGCTCACGCTGCGCGGTCATCTGCGCCACGAGGAACCGGGTCACGAGCACCAGCTCGCGCGACAGGAAGACGTCGACGTCCGCGGCGCTCGCCGTACCGACCCCGCCGAGCCCGGGCGTCTCCGGGCTGTCCGGGTGCAGCCGCCCGTGCGCCCGCCGACCCACGGCGCCCGAGCCCCTCACGACCATGGGCTGCTCCGGCCCGTAGCGCTCCTCCCACGGCAGGTGCCCCTGCGCGGCGAGCAGGTTGCCCATGTTCTCAGTCGCCAGCCCGGACGTGCTGCGTGCCGACTCGACCTGCGCGAGGCGAGCCAGGCTCGCGGCGGAGGCGAGCTCCGTCGGCGTGAGCCCAGCCGGCGGCGGGTTGCCGGCCTGCATCGCGAAGATCGCCCGCTGCATGAGCCGGACCTTCTCTGGGGTGTTGGCGGCGATGGTCGGGTACGTCCCCGGGCCGACCACGATGATGTTGCCCGGGTGCAGGCTGCCCGCCGCGACCTCACGCACGGGCATGCCCTGCTGGCCGGGGAACGTGTAGTGCTCCTCCTGCGGGTACCGCCTCCCGCGCTCGACCTGGCTCGCCGTGATGCCCGGCATGCCGGGGACAACCTTGCGGGTCCCCTCGGCCCCGCGGCCGGCGATGCTCATGTCCCGCAGGTCGCGCGCCGCGGGGGCGCCGCCGTGCCCGACCGGCATCTCGATGGGGTGCTCCTCCGATCCTCGGCCCGCGCGACGCTGGTCGACGATGTGCTGGGCCAGCCGGCGGACCTCCGCGTCGGCCAGGATCGACTCCGACACGTCGCGCAGGATCCGGTTCACCTCCTCGCCCCAGCCCTTGAGGATCGAGCGGACGAGATCCGTCTCGGGGCTGTTCGCGGCGACCACCGACAGCGACCGGCCCTCGCCGCGCATGGTCAGCACGCGCAGCCGGTACCGCAGCCTCCACGCGAGCAGGAGCGCGCGCAGGCGCCACTGCGACACGCCGCCGCGCAGGAGGGCCGCTATGCGCGGGGGCAGGTCCCGGCGCGCGCGCTCGAGGTCGGCGTGGCGGCGCTCCTCCTGACGGCGCCGGCGG
>NZ_CAURTV010000124.1:0-9024 GCF_963527515.1 uncultured Cellulomonas sp.
GGCCTTGTAGCCATATTTGGTTTGGGCAGTGATGGCACCCGCGCCGCCGCTGCCCCCGCTGCTGCACCCGAGCCGGAGGCGGAGGTCGAGGAGGACGAGGACGTCGCCGCGCCCACGCTCGACGTCCTGGCCGAGCTGGCCGCGACCGTCCCGCCGGCCGAGCCGGCCAGCGCGACCACGAGCACCACCTCCACCGGTCGGCGCTTCGCCACGACCGCGCTGCTCTTCCAGGCGCCGGACCCGTCCGCCGCCCGACCGCGCCGCCGTCGCGCGCAGGCCGGCACCGGCTCCCCGGAGGCGATCTCCGAGGCGGCCCACCGCGCCGCGGACGAGGCCGTCGAGGCAGTCGAGCTCACGGCACAGGACGACGTGACGGCCGAGCCGGTCGAGCAGGAGACCACGACGTCGGCCCGTGGGTCGCGCCGCCGGGGCCGGCGCGGCCGCGGCGCCGAGGCCGCACCCGTCGAGGACGAGCTGGTCGCCGACGACGAGGCAGTCGTCAGCATGCTCGTCCCCCAGGACGAGGCCGACGCCGACGAGTCCGACGCCGACGAGGTCGACGCCGACGAGGACGACGCCGACGAGTCGGCCGAGGACGGCACCGGCACGGGCGCTCCCCGTCGCCGCCGCCGCCGTGGCGGCCGTGGCCGGCGCAGCCGCCCGGACTCCGGGGGCACCGCCGAGGACGCGGACGAGACCGACGACGACGCCGAGGAGGGCACCGAGAGCGAGTCGGACGCCGACTCCGACGAGTCCACGGACGAGGACGGCGGCTCGAGCCGTCGTCGCCGCCGCCGTCGCCGTGGCTCGCGCGGTGAGCCCGGCGAGCAGAACGAGCCCCGGTCGGCACGCACCCGGGCCCCGAGCGACGAGGTCACCGCCCTGCGCGGCTCCACCCGGCTCGAGGCCAAGCGCCAGCGCCGCCGGGACGGCCGTGACGCCGGTCGTCGCCGCCAGATCATCACGGAGTCGGAGTTCCTCGCGCGGCGCGAGTCCGTCGACCGGTCGATGATCGTGCGCGAGAAGAACGCCCGCACGCAGATCGCGGTGCTGGAGGACGGCGTCCTCGTCGAGCACTACGTCTCCAACCAGGCGCAGGCGTCGATGGTCGGCAACGTCTACCTCGGTCGCGTGCAGAACGTGCTGCCCAGCATGGAGGCCGCGTTCGTCGACGTCGGCAAGGGCCGCAACGCCGTGCTCTACGCCGGTGAGGTCAACTGGGACGCGGCGGGCCTCGAGGGTGGCTCCGCGCGTCGCATCGAGCAGGCGCTCAAGTCCGGCGACCCGGTCCTGGTGCAGGTCACCAAGGACCCGATCGGGCACAAGGGCGCTCGGCTGACCTCGCAGGTCACGCTGGCCGGCCGCTACCTCGTGTACGTGCCCGGTGGCGGCATGACCGGCATCAGCCGCAAGCTGCCCGACACCGAGCGCAACCGCCTCAAGCGGATCCTGCGCGAGATCGTGCCGGACTCCGCGGGCGTCATCGTGCGCACGGCGGCCGAGGGGGCCAGTGAGGACGAGCTGCGCGCCGACATCGCCCGCCTGCAGGGGCAGTGGGAGGCCATCGAGAAGAAGTCGAAGACCGCGTCGGCGCCGGCCCTGCTCCAGGGCGAGCCGGACATGGCCATCCGCGTGGTCCGCGACATCTTCAACGACGACTTCTCCTCGCTCGTGGTCGAGGGTGCCGAGGCCTGGTCGACGATCTCCTCGTACATCGACGAGCTCGCCCCGGACCTGGCGCAGAAGGTCACGCGCTGGGAGTCCGACACCGACGTCTTCGCCGTGCACCGTATCGACGAGCAGCTGGCCAAGGGCATGGACCGCAAGGTCTGGCTGCCCTCGGGCGGGTCACTGGTGATCGACCGCACGGAGGCCATGACGGTCGTCGACGTCAACACCGGCAAGTTCACCGGCTCGGGCGGCACGCTCGAGGAGACGGTGACGCGCAACAACCTCGAGGCCGCCGAGGAGATCGTCCGCCAGCTCCGGCTGCGCGACATCGGCGGCATCATCGTCATCGACTTCATCGACATGGTGCTCGAGTCCAACCGTGACCTCGTGCTCCGCCGCCTGGTGGAGTGCCTGGGCCGCGACCGGACCAAGCACCAGGTCGCCGAGGTGACGACGCTCGGACTGGTCCAGATGACCCGCAAGCGCGTCGGCCAGGGCCTGGTCGAGGCGTTCAGCGAGACGTGCGAGCACTGCCACGGCCGCGGGTTCATCGTGCACGACGAGCCGATCGAGAAGAACAACCAGCGTCCCGACGCGGGCGCGCAGCAGCAGCCGGTCGCCGCGGCCGAGAGCGACGCCAAGCGCTCGCGCCGCAAGCGGGGCGGGGCCAAGGAGCCCGTCGCGCACGCGCCGCACGCGGGGGTTCCGGTGCTGCCCGAGGCCCGCGAGGCTGTCAAGGCGACCCTGGCGACGATCGCCGCGGCGGCCGCGCACGCCCACGACCACGAGCACGACCACGACCACCCGACGATCTCCGACGAGGTCGCGCCGAGTGCGCCCGGGCTCGACGTGTTCGCCGAGTTCGCGGGCGTGCAGGCTGCGCCGGAGTCCCTGCCGGACACCGGGTCGGACCCGACCGCCGACGAGCTCGAGCTGACGGCGGTCCCCGCCGACGTGTTCGAGGCCGACGACGACCCCGAGGACGACGTCGAGGACGTGGACCTGGACACCGTGCCCGGGGACGGCGACGGTCTCGAGCACCACTGACCGCGGTGCTCGTGCCGGTCGCACCGGCACGAGCACCCGTCGGGGGAGTGCGATAGGTCACGTCCCACCCGGCCAGGGCGGTCAGGTTTGACCGTGCGGCGTGCGGTCCGTACCCTAGAACGTCGGCGCGTCGTGACGCGCTGGCCATGTGTGCCGCCGTCGCGGCGCCGACGCGAAACCCCAGATGCCGAACCGGTGCGAGCCGGTGGCAGCGGGATGTGCGCGGGCGCAGGCAGGGCACCAGAAGCATGTGACTGAGCAGGTTGACCAGCAGTTCGACGAGCAGAGATGAGCAGCAACGTGGTGTACGCGATCGTGAAGGCTGGCGGCCGCCAGGAGAAGGTCGCTGTGGGCGACGTCGTCGTCGTCGACCGCCTCGGCGCGCAGACCGGGTCGACCATCGAGCTGACCGCTCTCCTGCTCGTCGACGGCGAGAAGGTCACCACCGACGCCCAGGCCCTGGCCAAGGTGAAGGTGACGGCGGAGGTCGTGCGGGACGAGAAGGGTCCCAAGATCGACATCCTCAAGTACAAGAACAAGACCGGCTACCGCAAGCGCCAGGGTCACCGCCAGAAGCTGACCCGCCTGAAGGTCACCGGCATCTCCTGATCTCGGGCCGTCGGCCGTACGGCCACAGGCACGGACAGCCCCCCACACTCTGAGCACGAAAGCAGGTTCGTCATGGCACACAAGAAGGGCGCGAGCTCCTCGCGCAACGGTCGCGACTCGAACGCCCAGCGCCTGGGCGTCAAGCGCTTCGGTGGCCAGGTCGTCAAGGCCGGCGAGATCATCGTCCGCCAGCGCGGCACGCACTTCCACCCCGGTGTGAACGTGGGCCGTGGCGGCGACGACACGCTGTTCGCCCTGGCCCCCGGCGCCGTGACGTTCGGTACGCGCCGTGGCCGCAAGGTCATCGACATCGTCGTGGCGGCCGAGGTCTGAGCCGTCGTACAACGGACGACGCGGCATCGGTCCGCGTCGGGTCATTCGTGGTTGGGGCGCACCGGTGCGGTGCGCCCCTTTCGCGTGTGAGGATCGGAACGTAGGAGCAAGGGAGGTTCAGCCGTGGTGACATTCGTCGACCGGGTCGTGCTGCATGCGACCGGCGGTGACGGTGGGCACGGTTGTGCGTCCATCCACCGGGAGAAGTTCAAGCCGCTCGCCGGCCCCGACGGGGGCACCGGCGGCAACGGCGGGTCGGTGATCATCGAGGTCGACCCGCAGGTCACCACGCTGCTCGACTATCACCACTCGCCGCACCGGCACGCGCCGTCGGGCACCCAGGGCATGGGCGACCACCGCTCGGGCTCGACCGGTGCCGACCTGGTCCTCGGCGTTCCCGACGGCACGGTCGTGAAGTCCCCGGACGGCACGGTCCTCGCCGACCTCGTCGGCGTCGGCGCCCAGTACGTCGCGGCGCAGGGCGGTCGAGGGGGGCTGGGCAACGCCGCCCTGGCCTCGCAGCGCCGCAAGGCACCGGGGTTCGCCCTGCTGGGCGAGCCCGGCACCGAGCAGGACATCGTGCTGGAGCTCAAGACGATCGCGGACGTCGCGCTCGTCGGGTACCCGAGCGCGGGCAAGTCCAGCCTGGTCGCCGCGATCTCCGCCGCACGGCCCAAGATCGCGGACTACCCGTTCACCACGCTGGTGCCCAACCTGGGCGTCGTGCAGGCCGGGGGCGCGCGGTACACCGTCGCGGACGTGCCCGGCCTCATCCCCGGGGCGTCGGAGGGGCGCGGGCTCGGGCTCGAGTTCCTGCGGCACATCGAGCGCTGCGCGGTCATCGTGCACGTCCTCGACTGCGCCACCCTCGAGCCGGACCGCGACCCGCTCTCCGACCTGGAGGACATCGAGGCCGAGCTGCGGACCTACGCGGGCGACCTGTCCATCGAGGGCGGTCGGGTGCCGTTGCTCGAGCGCCCGCAGATCGTCGTGCTCAACAAGATCGACGTGCCCGAGGCGCGCGAGCTGGCGGAGCTGGTCAAGCCCGACCTCGAGGCGCGGGGGTTCCGCGTGTTCGAGGTGTCGACGGCGAGCCACGAGGGCCTGCGTCCCCTGACGTACGCGCTCGGGGAGATCGTCGACAAGGCCCGCCGCGACGCACCGGCCCCGGAGAACACCCGGGTCGTCCTGCGCCCCAAGGCCGTCGACGACGCCGGGTTCACCGTGACGCGCCGCGAGGTCGAAGGTCAGGGCGTCTACTACTGGGTGCGGGGCGAGAAGCCGGAGCGCTGGGTGCGCCAGACGGACTTCACCAACGACGAGGCCGTCGGCTACCTCGCCGACCGACTCGCCCGCCTGGGCGTCGAGGAGCGGCTGTTCGCGGCCGGTGCCGTCGCGGGCGACGAGGTGCGCATCGGGCCCGAGCACAACGCGGTCGTGTTCGACTGGGAGCCCACGCTCATGACGGGCTCCGAGTTCCTGGGCGGCCCCCGCGGGGTCGACCTGCGGATCGAGGACCGCTCCCGCGCGACACGCGGCGAGAAGCGCCAGGAGTACAAGGAGCGCATGGACGCCAAGACGGAGGCCCGCCAGGAGCTGTGGACCGAGCGCGAGGCCGGTGTCTGGACGGACGCGGCCAAGGAGTGACGCCCGGTCACCGGATGTCTGCGTGACCCGCACGCGGCACACGGCAGAATGCGGCTCGTGACCGTCGACGTCCTGCAGGACCGCCAGCAGCTGGTCTCTGCCTCCCGCGTGGTCGTCAAGGTCGGGTCCTCGTCCCTGACGACGCCCGACGGGCGCCTCGCCCCGGAGCGCCTGAACGCGCTGGTCGACGTGCTCGCCGCCCGCCGCGCGGCCGGCGGCCAGGTCGTGCTGGTCTCCTCCGGCGCGATCGCGGCCGGTCTGGGCCCACTCGGTCTGGCGTCCCGCCCGCGGGACCTGGCCACCCAGCAGGCGGCGGCGTCGGTGGGTCAAGGGCTGCTCGTCGCGCACTACACGGCGGCGTTCGCCCGGCACGGGCTGCAGGTGGGGCAAGTACTGCTCACCGCGGACGACACCGTGCGGCGGGTGCACTACCGCAACGCGCACCGGGCGCTGACCCGGCTGCTCGACCTCGGCATCGTGCCCGTCATCAACGAGAACGACGCGGTGGCCACCGACGAGATCCGGTTCGGGGACAACGACCGTCTCGCCGCCCTGGTCTCGCACCTGGTGCACGCCGACGCGCTCGTCCTGCTCAGCGACGTCGACTCCCTCTACACCGGCCCGCCGTCCCGCGACGGCTCCCGGCGGATCGCGTCCGTCGTGCACGCGCAGGACCTTGAGGGCATCGACGTGGCCTCGCGGGGGAGCGCGGTCGGCACGGGGGGGATGGTGACCAAGCTGGAGTCCGTGGCGATCGCCACGCAGTCCGGCGTGCCCGTGATCCTCACGTCGGCCGCCCAGGCGGCGCGGGCGCTGGCCGGCGAGGACGTGGGCACCTGGTTCACCGCGACCGGCCGGCGCACCTCGATCCGGCGGCTCTGGCTCGCGCACGCCGCGAGCACCCGCGGGCGGCTCGTGCTCGACGCCGGTGCCGTGCGCGCGGTCCTCGAACGGGGCACCTCGTTGCTCCCGGCGGGTGTGACAGGCGTCGAGGGGACGTTCGAGGCGGGCGACCCCGTCGAGCTCGTCGGGCCCGACGGGCTCCTGGTGGCGCGCGGGCTGGTGTCGTACGACGCCGAGGAGGTGCCGCCGCTGCTGGGTCGCTCGACGTCCGAGCTGCGCGCCGCACTGGGCCCGGGGTATGACCGCGAGCTGGTCCACCGCGACGACCTGGTCCTGGTGCGCCGGCGCCGCTGACCCCCAAGGCCGCCTACGGAGGCGCGAGGCTGACGGGACTACCCTGACCACATGACCACCTCGCTCGACCAGCCGGCGCAGGCGACGCCCGCGTCCGTCCCCGCGGAGACGGACGTGACCACGCAGGTCCGCGGTGTGGCGGAGCGGGCCAAGGTCGCGTCGCGCGCTCTGGCCACCGCCACCCGGGCCGCCAAGGACGCGGCGCTGCGCGGCATGGCCGACGCCCTCGTGGCGGCCACCGCCGAGATCGTCGCCGCCAACGCCGTGGACCTCGAGCGCGGTCGCGCGGAGGGGACGTCCGCAGGCCTGCTGGACCGCCTGGCGCTGACCCCGCAGCGCATCGTGGCCATCGCCGACGCCCTGCGCGAGCTGGCCGCCCTGCCCGACCCCGTCGGCGAGGTGGTCCGAGGCCAGACGCTGCCGAACGGGCTGCGCATGCGCCAGGTGCGGGTGCCCATGGGCGTCGTCGGGATGATCTACGAGGCGCGGCCGAACGTGACGGTGGACGCAGCGGGGCTCGCCCTCAAGAGCGGCAACGCGGTGATCCTGCGCGGCGGCTCGGCCGCGGCGTCGAGCAACGAGGTCATCGTCGGGGTCCTGTCGGGGGCGCTCGTCGCGCAGGGGCTGCCCGGTGCGCTCGTGCAGTCGATCGACGCGTGGGGCCGCGAGGGGGCGGTCGCGCTCATGCACGCCCGCGGGCTCGTCGACGTCCTGGTGCCGCGCGGGGGAGCGGACCTCATCCAGACCGTCGTGCGCGAGTCCACGGTGCCGGTGGTCGAGACCGGCGTGGGCAACGTCCACGTCTACGTGGACGAGACGGCGGACCTGGCCGTCGCGATCGCCATCCTGCTCAACTCCAAGACCCAGCGCGTCGGCGTCTGCAACGCCGCCGAGACGCTGCTGGTGCACCAGGCGGTGGCCGACGAGTTCCTGCCCGTCGCCCTCGCGATGCTGGGCGACGAGGGCGTGACCATCCACGGGGACGAGGAGACGCTCGCCCTCGCTCCGGAGGAGGTGGCCTGCGTGCCCGCCACCGACGACGACTGGGCCCGCGAGTACCTGTCCCTGGACCTGGCCGTCCGCGTGGTCGACTCGCTGGACGACGCCCTCGACCACATCCGCGAGTGGAGCTCCGGGCACACCGAGGCGATCATCACCCGGGATCTGGCCGCGTCCGAGCGGTTCGTCGCCGAGGTGGACTCCGCCGCGGTCATGGTGAACGCCTCGACCCGGTTCACCGACGGCGGCCAGCTGGGGCTGGGCGCCGAGATCGGCATCTCCACGCAGAAGCTGCACGCCCGCGGCCCGATGGGTCTGAGCGAGCTCACCACCACCAAGTGGATCGTGCACGGCGACGGGCACGTCCGGCCCTGACGGCACAGCCGACCGTGCGACACTGTTGGCTCCCGCCCACCCCTGGAGGATTGACGTGCATGCTGCCCTGATCGCCGCTGCTGAGGCCGCCGAGCACGGCAACGAGCTGCCCTTCCCGCCCGTGGTGTTCGGCATCGGCGCGTTCGTCGGTCTGACGGCCCTGCTGCTCATCACGTTCGCCTTCCGGAGCGTCGGGACGCGTCACTGACCGACGCACCGAGAGGCACCGGACCGATGACGGAGCGGCCCCGAAGGACGCGCCTGGGCGTGATGGGTGGCACGTTCGACCCCGTCCACCACGGCCACCTGGTCGCCGCCAGCGAGGTCGCCGCCCGGTTCGAGCTCGACGAGGTGGTCTTCGTGCCGACGGGCCAGCCGACCTTCAAGCTGGACCAGGAGGTCACGGCTGCGGAGCACCGGTACCTGATGACCGTGATCGCGACCGCCTCGAACCCGCGGTTCACGGTGAGCCGCGTGGACGTGGACCGCTCGGGTGTGACATACACCGTGGACACGCTCCGGGACCTCAAGACGGCACGCCCGGACGCCGAACTCTTCTTCATCACAGGTGCGGACGCCATCGCGCAGATCCTGACGTGGAAGGATGCCGAGGAGCTCTTCTCGATGGCGCAGTTCGTGGCGGTCACCCGCCCCGGGCACACGTTGTCGGTCGACGGGCTCCCCGGCGATCGTGTCCAGGTCCTGGAGGTCCCCGCCCTGGCGATCTCCTCGACAGACGTCCGTGCACGCGAGCGCGCCGGACAGCCGGTGTGGTACCTCGTCCCTGACGGGGTCGTCCAGTACATCGCCAAGCACAGGTTGTATCGAGGTCAGTCATGAGTGAACCGGGAGAGCGGCGCCGCCGTCGCGATCTCCATCGCAACCCCGAGACGGGCGACGTCTCGGCCGCCGCCGCACCCGAGCAGGGCAGCGCGGCCCGACCGGCGACCCCGGCTCCGGCCGGCGGGGGCACCTCGGTGTCGAGGCGAGCCATGCGCGACCACACCAGCCCCGACGCGACGCCGCCGCGCGGCACGGCCTCACCGGCCTCCGACGCGAGCCGCTCGCGCCGGTCCATCCGCGACACCGCGCTGGACCCCACGAGCGCCCGTCCCGCGACCGCGGGGACCCCGACCTGGTCGAGCT
>NZ_CAURTV010000125.1:0-8830 GCF_963527515.1 uncultured Cellulomonas sp.
CTCGCGCTCTGGCCCGCGCTCGCGGGGCGCCGCGGCGCGACCGGCGTCCTGCGGCCGGCCGTCACCGTGGGCGCCTCGGTGGTGCTCGCGGGGCTGCTCGGCACGTTCGTCGTCGAGCTGCAGCGCGGCGGCGACCTCACCGGCCTCACCGAGCGGGCGGTGGCCGGTGCTCAGGCGGTGTGGCCGCTGGTGGTCGTCGTCGCCCTGCGCCGTCAGCCGAGCCGCTCGACGAGGATGTCGAACGCCTGGTCCCAGCCGTCGTAGACGTCCTCGTCACCGGCCTGACCGCCGTAGCCGTCCAGGTGGAACGTCATGCGCGTCTGCGCCCCGAGGTCGTCGAACGTGACCGTGATCAGCGGCGCGTGCGCCTGCGTGTCCCCCGGATCGGTCCACGTGAAGCTGAGCCGCTCGGGCTCGACGACCTCGCGGTACACGCCGCCGCTCGGATAGGTGCTGCCGTCCGGCGCGACCATCGTGTAGCGGTACGAGCCGCCCGGGCGCACGTCGAGCTCGACAGAGTCCCGCGGCGTGACGATCCCGCGCGGGTGCCACCAGGCCGCAGCCTCGTCGGGGTCGGTCCACGCGCGCCAGACCTGCGCCCGCGGGGCGTCGAAGGTGCGCGTGATGGTGAAGCTCTTCTTCTCCGTCTCAAGCATGATCGGTCTCTCCTCGTGTCGTCCGGAGCCTCTCGTCCAGCAGGTCGAACCGCTCCTCCCACAGGCGTCGGTGGCTGTCCACCCACGTCGCGACCTCGTCGAGCGGCTCGGTGCGCAGTGCGCAGGTGCGCCACTGTGCGGTCACCGTCCGCTCGATCAGCCCGGCGTCCTCGAGCACCCGCAGGTGCTGCGAGACGGCGGACCGGCTCATGGCGAACGGCGCAGCCACGTCCCCGGCGGTCGCCGGGCCGTGCTGGAGGTGCGTGAGGATCGCGCGCCTCGTGGGGTCCGCCAGTGCGGCGAACACGACGCTCAACGCGTCCCTGGCTGGCATGTGAGCAACTCCTTAATTAAGGAACGTCTTCAACGTACGCTCCCGCCACAGGACCGTCAACCCGTCTAGCGTGGTCGGCATGGGAATCGTGCGGGTCAGCTCGTCGGTGTCGCTCGACGGGTTCAGCGCCGGCCCCGACGTGTCACGGGACGCACCCATGGGCGTGGGCGGCGGACGGCTGCACCGCTGGCTCTTCCCGGCCGGCGGCGGCGAGGTCGGCGGCGCCGACGCCGAGGTGTCCGCGCAGCTCCGTGCCCGCACCGGGGCGGTCGTCGTCGGGCGGCGGACCTACGACATCGGCGTCGACCTGTGGGGCGACACCCCGTTCCCGGTCCCGACGTTCGTCGTCACGCACCGCGCGCACGCACCGCGCCCGATGACCAGCGCGACCTTCACGTTCGTCACCGACGGCGTCGCGAGCGCGGTCGCGCAGGCGGTGGCCGCCGCGGGCGACCGTGACGTGCTGGTCATGGGCGGCGCCGAGGTGGTCCGGCAGGCGCTCGCCGCCGGGGTCATCGACGAGGTGACCCTCAACGTGGTTCCCGTGCTCCTGCACGGCGGGAGCCGGCTGCTCGACGTCGCCAGCGACCGGCACACCGAGCTCCACCGCACCGGCCTCGTCGCCACCGACGAGGCGACGCACCTCACCTTCCGCATCGCGCGCTGACGCGGGGGGTCAGCCCCGGCTGATCGCCCGGGCGATCCGCTCGGCGTCGAGCCCCAGCTCACGGAACATGCCGCTGATCGGGTTGGTGTACCCGGTGAAGTACAGCCCCGGCGCCGAGTGCGACGTGCGCGGGCCGTGCACCCGGGGCAGACCGCGGTCGTCGAGCAGGTCCAGGTGACCGACCAGCGGCTCGAGCCCGCGCCGGTACCCGGTCGCCGCGATGATCACCTCGGGGGTGATCCGCGAGCCGTCGGCGAGCACGACCGCCCCGTCGTCGACGGACTGCACGGCCGCGACCGGCTCGACGAGACCCGCCTGCACCGCCGCGATCAGGCCCACGTCCTGCAGGGGCACCGAGCCCTCCCGCACCCGCGAGTACAGCCCGGTGGCCGGTCGGGGCAGCCCGTGCGCGGACAGGTCAGGGACCTCGACGCGCGCGACCGCGGACGCGATGCGGTCGACCACCGGGACCGGCAGGTGCCGCACCACGATCCCCGTGCCCTGCGCCGGCCAGCCGAGGTTCGACCTCCGGACGATGTGCGGAGGGGTCCGGACCGCCAGCCGCACCCGCGAGGCACCACCCTCGGTCAGGTCGACGGCGATCTCCGCGCCGGTGTTGCCCGCACCCACGACGAGCACGTCCCGACCGCGGTACGGCTCCGGGTTCCGGTACGCCGACGCGTGCAGCAGCTCGCCGTCGAACGTCTCGACGCCGGGCCACCGCGGCGGGACCGGCGTGTGGTTGTACCCGGTGGCCACGACGACGCGCGACCCGCTGAACGACTCCCCCGCCACCGTGCCGAGCACCCAGCGTCCGTAGCCCGCCCGCCCGACGCGCGTCACCTCGATCCCGGGCCGCACCTCGATCCGGTGGTGCGCGGTGTACTGCTCCAGGTAGCGCACGACGTCGCTGCGGGCCACCCACCGGCCGTACTCGCGCGGGATCGGCAGCCCGGGCAGGCTCGACCAGCGGCGGGTCGTGTGCAGGTGGAGCCGCTCGTAGTGGCCCCGCCAGGAGGTGCCGACGTCGCCGGACCGCTCGAGCACGAGCGCCGCGACGCCGCGCCGGCGCAGAGCCGCGGCGACGGCGAGCCCGCCCGGCCCGGCACCGATGACGAGGACGGCCGCGTTGCCCATGGCTCTTCCTACCGCCTTTTCGGACACGCGTCCAAGACCTAGCCGCGCTCCAGCAGGGTGAGGACCTCGTAGTGCGTGGTCTGCGGGAACATGTCGAGCACCTGGGCGCGGCGCGGCCGCAGCGAGGGCATCGCCGCCAGGTCCCGGGCCAGCGACACGGCGTTGCAGCTGGAGTAGACGACGTGCTGCACGTCCGACGCCTCCAGCCAGCGGCCCAGCGCGTCGCCGATCCCGCGTCGGGGCGGGTTGACGATGACGAGCTCCGGTGCCGTGACGGCGCCCAGGGCGAACGCGGTGGCGTCTCCGGCCGCGAACCGCACCCCGGGGCGTCCGTGCGCGCTGAGCGTGGCGCTGGCGACCGCCTCGACGCTCGTCTCGATGCCGACCACGTCCCGGCCGGGTGCGGCGACGTGCAGCGCGAACCCGCCGACCCCGCAGTACAGGTCCCACACCGACGCCGGCGCGAGCTCCTCCACCCACGCGGTCGCGTGCCGGTAGAGCGCGGCGGCCACCTCGGTGTTCGTCTGGAAGAAGCTCTGGGGGCGCAGGTGCAGGTCGATCCCGTTGACGCGCATCCGCAGGGTCTCGGTCGCCGTGAGCAGGATCTCCCGGGCCCCCTCGAGCACGGCCCTGTGGTCGGGCAGGAGGTTCACCGAGACCACCCTCAGCTGCGGCAGCACCTCGAGCAGGGCGGGCAGGTGCTTGCGGATGCGGGCCACCGGCTCCTGCGAGCGCAGCACGAACCGGACCATGAGCTCGCCGTCCGGCGACTGGGTGACCAGCAGGTTCTTCAGCTCGCCGGTGCGCGCCGGCACGTCGTAGGGCGTGAGGTTCGCCAGTGTGACGAACGCGGCGAGGGCGGGGAACGCCACGGCCAACGACGAGGGGTAGAGGCCGCAGCCCTGCAGGTCGACCCCCCGGCCGCCCGCGTCCAGGATGCCCAGCGTGGGGTGCTCGGCCGTGCCGCCGACGACCATCTTCGCCTTGTTGCGGTACCCCGACTCGCGGCCGCTGACGGGGGCCAGCCACTGCAGGTCGGCCCGCTCGCCGAGCAGGTCCGCGCAGTGCCGCTCCTTGTCCGCGACCTGCTCGCCGTGCGGGCGCCCCATCCAGGTGCAGGAGCGGCAGACCCCGGCATCGAAGTAGTCGCACCGCATGCGCCGGAGCCTACGTGTCGAAGGGCTCCAGCAGACCGCGCACGTACGAGGCCTGGCCGGCGTGCTGGAGGCTGTCGCCGACGATGCTCACCAGCCGCACACCCAGGGTCACCGGGGGGTCCCACCGCTCGTCGACCACCCGGTCGAGGTCACCCGGCGTCAGCCGGCCCAGGTAGGACTCGGTCGCGGCCGCCACCGCGCGGTAGTAGCCGAGCAGCAGGTCACCCGGTGCGCGGACCCGTCCCACCTCGTCGGCGGTGTGCCCGTAGCCGGTGGCGGACGGGTCGAGCGGGAGCCCGAACCGGTCCGCCCAGCCCTGGGCGGTCCACACCTGCTCGGTCCCCGCCACGTCGGCCACCTGCGCGTCCTGCCCGCGTCCGGCGTGCCAGGCCAGCCAGGCGATCGAGTTGGCGTCCGGGTAGGGCCGCAGGGCCAGCTGGTCCTCGGTCAACCCGTCGACCGCGCGGTCCAGCACCCCCTCGACGCGTCCGAACGACTCGATCAGCAGTGCGGCGACATCCATCCCTCGACGCTACGTCGCGCGTGGGTGGCACGCGCGACGATGGCCCGATGGAGTTCGACGCCCCCCTGTGGCTCTGGAGCGCGCGACGCACCGACGCCTGGACCTTCGTCAGCCTGCCGACCGCGCTCGCCGACGAGGTGCTGGACCTCGTCGGCGACAGCGCGCGCGGGTTCGGGTCGGTGCGCGTCGAGGTGAGGGTCGGTGGCACGACCTGGCGGACCTCGATCTTCCCCTCGACGGACACGTACGTGCTGCCCGTGAAGAAGGCGGTCCGCCAGGCCGAGCACCTGGACGTCGGTGACACCGTGCACGTGCACCTGGCGCTCGTGGACGTCTAGACGAGGTCCGCCAGCATCGCCGCGGCCCGCGCCGCGCCGTCCGTGGCGACCGGCCGGTACCGCACGTCGCGGCTGGCCTCCTTCACGATCGCCTCCGCGAGCGCGTCCGGGTCGGTCGCGTCCTCGTACGCCAGGTGCCGACCCGCCTCGTACCGGTCGAGCCGCTTGCGCACGTGCAGGTTCTGCTCGAAGTGGTGGCGCAGCGGCACGTACACGAACGGCTTGTTCAGTGCGGTGAGCTCCATGGTCGTGGTGAGCCCGCCCTGCACGACCGCCACGTCGCACGCCGCGAGGTACCGGAACAGGTCGGGCACGTAGCCCAGCACGGTGGACCCCTCCCAGGCGGGGAGCGAGTCCGGATCGATCCGCGGGCCGGTGACGAAGGCGAACCGAAGCTCGGGCGCGAGCTGGCGGACCAGCGGCACGACGTCCATGACCCGGCGCAGCAGCGAGGTCCCGACGCCGGACCCGCCGACCGTCACCAGGCAGAGCTTCTCCCCGGCCCCGACGCCCAGCGACGCGCGCAGCTGCTCGGTCCCCTCCAGCTGCGCGGGGTCGAACCCCGTGACGTAGCCGGCGAAGTCGAAGTTCTCCTGCGTCCACGTGCGGATGCTGGGCAGCCCAGGCCCGAAGTCGTCCTCGACGACGTCGTCGGGGTCACCGACGAACACCGACCGGTCCCGCACGCGGGAGAACCGGGCGCGCTGCTCGATCATCTCCGCGTTGTAGTCCGCGGTCAGCGCCGCCTCGCGCGGTCCGCCGTCGGGCATCGGCAGCCAGCCGACGAAGTCCGTCATCCACGCGAACGAGAACCGCTTGAGCTCGGGGTTCTCGTGCAGGAAGTAGTCGACGTCCCACGCCTCGTCGCCGATCACCAGGTCGTAGCCGCCGTCGGCCACCACCTCGTCGAACACCATGAAGTTGTGGACCAGGAGCTCGTCCATCCGGCGGATGGCCTGGAACGCGTGCAGGTCGTGCTCACCGGCCTCGTGCTCGATGTGCCCCGACTCGTTGCGCAGCCACGCCGACGCGGGGTGCACCCGCTCCCCGTGCTGGGTGAGCACCCGGGTCACGGGGTTCTGGGCCAGCCAGTCGATCTCCAGCCCGGGCCGCCGGGCGCGCAGCTCGGCGGCGATGGCGACGTCACGCTGGGCGTGGCCGAGGCCGATCGGCGAGGAGAGGTACAGCGCGCGCGGTGGTCGGCGGGAGGCCCGCACCCACCTCCGGCGGGGAACCGGGGGCGCGAAGCGGTCGACGAACTGCGCGATCAGGTGGTTCACCTGCACGGGGTCACGCGCGGACGGTCCGTGGCCGGCGTGCTCGAGCACCACCAGCTCCCCGCCGGTGAGCTCGGCCAGCTTCTCGCCGAAGGCCAGCGGCCGGATCCGGTCGTCGCTGCCGTGCACGACGAGCACCGGGCACATGACCCGCCGGGCCAGCGGCGCGACGGGCTCGCAGACCGCGCCGTCGCACCCGAGCCGCCCTGCGGTGGTGTCCGACAGGGTCTCCGGGGCGATCTCGTGGGCCCACCCGACGGCGTCCTCGATCTGCTTGGTCGAGTGCGGCTCCGAGAACATCCTTCGGAAGAAGAACTCGGTGAAGTCGTCGTAGCCGCCGCCCAGCCAGTAGTGCTTGTTGTACTTGGCCCAGCCCTCGGTGGTGTCCAGCGGCTCGTCGAAGGGCACGTGGTCCCGTCCTGGCGTGGCCACGTCGAGCCCGCACGACGGCGCGATGGCCAGGATCCCGAGCACCCGGTCCGGGTCCCCCGCAGCCACGTGGACCGCCCAGGACGCCCCGCACGACTCGGTGACCAGCACCGCGCGGTCCGTCCCGGTGGCGTCCAGCACCGCGAGGATGTCGTCCGCGTACTGCCGGTCCGTGTACGCCTCGGCGCCCTCCGGCCGGCCCGAGCGACCGCTGCCGCGGCCGTCGAACGTGATCACCCGGTAGTGCCGGGCCAGGAAGCCGATCTGGGCCTTCCAGAACCGCGAGGGCACGATCGACCAGGTGGGGACCAGCACGACGGTCAGCGGGTGCTCCTGGTGGAACACCTCGTAGGCCAGCTCGACGCCGTCGCGCACGGTGACGCCGACCACGTCGGGGTCGGCAGACCTGCTCGGGTGGGTGCCCACCCGAGCAGTGTCCGCCTGGAGGCGATCCCGAGTCACGGGCGTACCTCGAACACGTTGTTGAACGGCGTGTGCGCGGCGGTGCGGAACGCCGTGAACCCGGCGGCCGTGGAGACGTCACGGATCTTGGCCGGCCCGGCCTGGGTGCCGAGCGCCAGCCCCACGTCCTGGCTCAGCGACGCGGGCGTGCACAGCAGCGTCGAGAAGCCGTAGTACGCGCGGCCGACGGTGTTGAGGTTGTCCTCGACGCGGTCGCCCGCCATCGGCTCGACCACCATCCACGTGCCGTCCGGCGCGATCGCGTCGCGCACGTGCCGCGCCGCGCCCACCGGGTCACCCATGTCGTGCAGGCAGTCGAACATCGCGACCAGGTCGTACCCCGTCCCGCTGAAGCCGGTGGCCGGGGCGACCTCGAACGAAACCCGGTCGGACACCCCTGCCGCGGCGGCCCGCTCCCGGGCGATCTCGATGGAGGCCGCGTGGTAGTCCGAGCCGACGAACGTCGAGCGCGGGAACGCCTTGGCCAGCAGGATCGTCGACGCGCCGTGCCCGCAGCCGACGTCCGCGACCTTCGCGCCGGCCTCCAGCTTGGCGGTGACCCCCTCGAGCGAGGGGATCCACTCCGTCAGCAGGTGCCCGTTGTACATGGTGCGGAAGAAGCGCTCACAGCCGTGGTGCACGTCGGTGTGGTGCTCGTGCCACCCGAGCCCGTCACCGTCGCGGGCCGCCTGGAAGATGTCGTCGGAGCCGTGCACGGTGCCGAGCGCCAGCTGGAAGAAGCCGGCCAGGTAGGCCGGGCTCGTGGGGTCCGCGAGCGCGACGGCGTGCTCGGCGGGCAGGGTGTATCGGCGCGACTCGGGGTCGTACTCGACGTAGCCGCCGGCGGCCTGGTTGTTCAGCCACTCGCGGGCGTAGTGCTCGCTGGTCGACGTCTGCTCGGCCAGCTCGGCGGGCGTGGTCGGGCGGCCGTCGGCCATCGCCGTGTAGTAGCCCAGCTTGTCGCCCATGACGACCAGGGCGGTGTTCAGGGTGGCGCCGACCTCGTCGACGGCACGGAACACGAAGGCCATGAGCTTGTCGGCGTCGATCGTGCGCTGGGGCAGGGTCTCGGTCATGGGGGTGCGTCTCCTCGAGAGGGTGTCGGATCTGTCGGGTTCGACACTCGCCGTACCGGTGCGGCGATCGCATCAGGGGACCCCCCTGGTGTGCTCCCTAGACTCGGTGGGTGCTGGTCGGCCGCGAGGAGGAACGCCAGGTCATCAGGAAGCTGGTGGCCTCCGCGCGCGTGGGCGAGAGCGGCACCCTGGTGCTCACCGGCGAGGCGGGGATCGGCAAGAGCGCGCTGCTCGAGGACGCCGCCGACGCCGTCACCGAGGCCGGGATGCGGGTGCTGCGAGCTGCCGGGGTGGACGCCGAGCGTGAGGTGCCGTTCGGTGGCCTGCTCCAGCTGCTGCGCCCCGTGCTGGACCACCTCGACGCCATCCCCGCGCCCCAGGCGGAGGCGCTCGGCTCGGCGCTCGCCCTCGTGCCGGGCTCGGGCAGCGAGCGGTTCGCCGTCGGCGCCGCGGTGCTCAGCCTGCTCAGCCGGGTGGCGGAGGACCGCCCGCTCGCGGTGATCGTCGACGACGCGCACCTGCTGGACCCGCCGTCGGCACAGGCCCTGTCGTTCGCGGCCCGACGGCTCACGGCCGACCCGGTGGTGGTGCTGCTCGCGGTGCGCGACGAGACGGCGTCGGTCGTCGGCTCTGCCGGGCTGCCCACGCTCGAGGTGCGCGGACTGGCCGACGCCGACGCGGCGGCGCTGGCCGGGTCGCTGGGCCGTCGCCTGCCGGAGGAGGACCGGACGCGGCTGCTGGCCTCGGCCGGCGGCAACCCGCTCGCCCTGCTGG
>NZ_CAURTV010000126.1:0-8792 GCF_963527515.1 uncultured Cellulomonas sp.
GTCCACCCGGTGCCGGCCGCTGGTGAGGACCAGCAGCGGCGCGTCGTCGGCGCGGAAGACGAGGCTGTTGGCGATCGCGCCCACCTCGACACCCAGCGCTGCCGCCGCCTCGGCCGCGGTGCGCGCGGAGTCGGGCAGCTCGACGACGTCACCGCGGACGCCCGCGGCCCGGAGTGCGGCGGCGACCACCCGCGACCGGGCGGGCAGGTGGGACAGGTCGGTCATGCGTGCTCCTCGGGGGTGCGGGGGAGCCGTCGGCGCGGCCGCAGGCGGAGGTTCGGGAGGTCGGGGGCAGGGATCCGCGCTCCGTCGTGGCCTGCGACGACGCCGAAGCGCTCGGTGCGCCGGTCGACCGACTCCCAGTCGGCGCGCGCCTGCGCGACGTCGGCGTGCGTGCGGCCGACGAAGTTCCACCACATGACCAGGTCGTGCTCGAACGGGGCGCCCCCCAGCAGCAGGAGGCGGGCACCGTCGCGCGACCGCACGCGCACGTGATCGCGGCCGTCGCCGAGGTGCAGCAGCCCGCTGGTGGTGTGCGGCGTCCCGGCGACCTCCGCGGTCCCACCCAGCAGGAGCACCGCGTGCTCGAGCTCACGCACCAGGGGGATCTCGACGTCGGCGCCCGGGTCCACCTCGATCTGAGCGCCCAGCAGCGGGGTGTGCACGTGGGCCGGCGACCTGGTCCCGTCGAGGCTGCCGACGAGCACCGTGGCGCGCGCCCGGGGCGACTCCCACACCGGCAGGTCCACCACCTGCTCGAACCCCGCCGCACCCTCGGCAACCCCGTCCGGCAGCGCTGCCCAGAGCTGGACGCCGTGCAGCATCGGCGCGGCACCGACGGAGAACTCGGAGTGCGACACCCCGCGCCCGGCCGTCATGAGGTTGAGCTGCCCGGGGCGCACGACCACGTCGGAGCCGACGCTGTCGCGGTGCAGGATCTGCCCGACGACGGGCCAGGTGACCGTCTGCAGCCCGGTGTGCGGATGAGGGAGCACCCGCATGTCGACGTGCTGCGGGCCGAACTCGTCGAGGAAGCACCACGCGCCGACCATCGGCAGGGTGCGCTGGGGGAGCGTGCGACGGACGCGCATCGCCCGGACGCCACCGAGCGGGACGTCGCGGGCCTCGTGCAGCTCCGTCACCGGGCCGTGCGTGGGTGCGAGGTCGCTCAGCTCGGGCACCGGCCGCACCTCGAGGTTGGTCATGCGCCCAATCTAGGAGGCGGACCTCACACACGGGGTACCTCGCGCGTCTGCACACTGTGAGCGTGAAGGAACCGTTCGAGCGGGTGGTCGTCGCCCATGGCCCCACCGTGCTGCGCGTGTGCCGCGCGGTGGTGGGCCCCGTCGACGCCGACGACGCCTGGTCGGAGACGTTCCTCGCCGCGCTGCGGGCGTATCCCGACCTGCCTCCCGACGCCAACGTCGAGGCGTGGCTGGTGACCATCGCGCACCGCAAGGCGATCGACGCGGTCCGCCGGGCCGCCCGGCACGCCGTGCCCGTCGCCGACGTGCCCGACCGTGCCGTCGCGCCCCGGACCCGCGACCTCGACCTGTGGGCGGCGCTGGCCGCGCTGCCCACCAAGCAGCGCCAGGTCGTCGCCTACCACCACCTCGGCGGCCTCCCGTACGACGACGTCGCCGCGCTGGTCGGCGGCACCGCGGCCGCGGCACGGCGGGCCGCCTCGGACGGCGTCGCGACCCTGCGCCGCACCTATCCCGCCATCGACCAGGAGGAGTCATGACCTACGCACCGAACGTGGCCGAGGACGACCTCCGTCGGCTGCACGAGCGGCTCGCCGCCCGCGCTGCGGCGGAGGGGCTGCTCGACGTCGCCTACCGGACCGTGGACAGCCCGGTCGGCCCGCTCCTGCTCGCGCGCACGCCGGCCGGGCTGGTCCGCGTCGCCTTCGGGGTGCAGGACCACGACGCCGTGCTCACCACGCTGGCTGCGACCGTCAGCCCGCGGATCCTCGAGGCGCCCGGGCGGCTCGACCACGTGGCCCGGGAGCTCGAGGAGTACTTCGCCGGCCGCCGCACGACGTTCGACGTGCCGCTCGACCTGCAGCTGCTGCGCGGCTTCCGGCGCGACGTCGTGCTGCACCTGCCCGACATCGCCTACGGCCGCACGGCGAGCTACGCGCAGGTGGCGAGCCTGGCGGGCAGCCCACGCGCGGTCCGCGCCGTCGGCACGGCGTGCGCCCTCAACCCGCTGCCGGTCGTGCTGCCGTGCCACCGCGTGGTGCGCTCCGACGGGTCGCCCGGGCAGTACGCCGGCGGGCCGGCGGCCAAGCTCACGCTGCTGGACCTCGAGACGCGCCGCGTGGACGCGGCGTAGCGTCGGAGCCATGTGCCGGAACATCACCACGCTCCGAGGGCTCGAGCCGGCGGCCACCTCGGAGGAGATCGAGGCCGCTGCGCGGCAGTACGTGCGCAAGGTCACGGGCGTCCAGTCGCTCAGCGACGCCACACGCGAGCCGTTCGAGGCCGCCGTCCGGGAGGTGGCCGCGATCACCGCCCGCCTGCTCGACGAGCTCCCGCAGCGGCGCCAGCCGCCCACCACCGTGCCGCCGCTGCGCCGTGCGGAGGTCCAGGCGCGGATCGCGGCACGGGAGGCCCACGAGCGCGCGCACGAGCTGGGGCTGCCCCACGAGCACGAGCACGAGCACGCCCGGGTCTAGAGGGGCCAGCGCACCAGGCGGGGGATGCCCTGCGGGGCGACGGCGGCGAGCGCGAGGAACCGGGCCTCCGCCCGGTGCAGGCGGATGTGCTCGTCGAGCGACCAGGTGGGCCCGTTGGTGAGCTGCATGCCGCAGGCGCACTCGATGGTCACGCGTCCGTCCTCGGTCGTGGTGACCTGCCCGACGGTCGTGTGCTCGGTGGCGGCACGGACCTTGGCGTGGCGCATCTCCGCGCTGACGGCCTCGACGGGGTTGTCCATGACCCCATCCTGGTGCAGGACGGTCAGTGCTCCGACCGGATCTGCTCGTCCTCGACCAGCTGGTCCAGCTCGAACGACTCGTCCCACTCGCCGCCGCCCAGGCTCGGCATCATCGCGCGCAGCCGTGGCTGCCAGCCGTCGATGCGGTCGGGGAAGCAGCGCTCCAGCAGGTCGAGCATGGTGGCGACGGCCGTCGAGGCACCCGGCGAGGCGCCCAGGAGCCCGGCGATGGTGCCGTCCGCCGCGGTCACCAGCTCGGTGCCGAACTCCAGCACGCCGCCCAGGGCCTCGTCCTTCTTGATCACCTGGACGCGCTGGCCCGCCGAGACGAGCTCCCAGTCGCGCGGGTGCGCCGTGGGCACGAAGGCGCGCAGGGTGCGCAGGCGGTCCGTCGGCGTCGCCGTGACCTCGCCGACGAGGTACGTCAGCAGGTCGAGGTTGCGCAGGCCCACGGCGAGCATCGGCACAAGGTTGCCCGGTCGGATCGACCGCAGGAGGTCGGTCCAGGACCCGTGCCTGAGGAACTTCATGCTCCAGCCCGCGTACGGGCCGAACAGCAGCGCGGTGCCGCCGTCGACCACGCGGGTGTCGAGGTGCGGCACGGACATCGGGGGAGCACCGATGTCTGCCTTGCCGTAGACCTTGGCCCGGTGCCGGGCGACGAGCTCGGGGTTGGTCGTCTTGAGGAACTGACCGCTGATCGGGAACCCGCCGAAGCCCTTGGCCTCGGGGATGCCGGAGCTCTGCAGTAGGGGGAGCGCGCCGCCGCCCGCACCGACGAAGACGAACCGCGCCCGGACCGTGCGGCTGCGCCGATGGCCGTTCCAGCGGCGGTCGGCGACGCGCACCGACCAGGTGCCGTCCTTCTTCTGCCGCAGGCGCGTGATCTCGCTCTCGAGGTGCAGGCGCGCCCCTCGGTCCACGGCGTCGGCGATCATCGCGCGGGTCAGTCGTCCGAAGTCGACGTCGGTGCCGGCCGCGGCGCGGGTGGCGGCGATCGGCTCGTCGGGGTCGCGGTCGTCCACCAGCAGGGGTGCCCACTGCCCGATCTGCGCGGGGTCGGTGCTGAACTCCAGGTCCGAGAACAGCGGGTGGGTCCGCAGCGCGTCGTAGCGGCGGCGCAGGTAGTCGGCGTCGTCCGCGCCGCGCACGAACGTCATGTGCGGGGTCGACGAGAGGAACCCGTCGCCGCCGGGCAGCCGGTCGTGCGTCGCCAGGTGGTGCCAGAGCTCGCGGGACAGCTCGAACTGCTCGTTGATCGTCACGGCCTTGCCGATGTCGATCGTGCCGTCCGGCCGCTCCGGCGTGTAGTTCAGCTCGCACAGCGCCGCGTGACCCGTCCCGGGGTTGTTCCAGGCGTTCGAGCTCTCCTGCGCCGGCTCGGCGCGGCGCTCGTGGATCTCGACCGTCCAGCCGGGCTCCAGGGTGGTGATCAGCGCGGCGAGGGTCGCGCTCATGATCCCGCCCCCGACGAGGACGACGTCAACGGTCTCTTCGCGTTCTGGCACGCGTGCGATCGTATGTTGACGTCGAGATACCCCCTCGACCGTGAGCGTGTGATGTTCCTTACGTCAAGGGACGGAAGGCCCGACCTGCCGCGGGGTCGGTGCGGCAGGCCGGGCCGGTGCGGTGCGGTCGGCGGGTCCGTGTCACCCGCCGACCGCACCGCGGCTCATCCGGCGGCGCAGGTGCTGCCGTTCAGCGTGAAGGCGGCGGGCTTCGGGTTGGTCCCCGTGTGGGACCCGTTGAAGCCCAGCTCCACGCTGCCGCCGGCCGGGACCGTCCCGTTCCAGGGGGCGTTGGTCACCGTCACCGCGGCTCCGGTCTGGGTGTACGCCCCCGACCACAGGTTGGTGACCTGCTGGCCCGCGGGGAACGTGAAGCCGAGCGACCAACCGCTCAGGGGCGTCGCGCTCCCGTTGGTGATCCGCACCGACGCGGTGAAGCCGGTGTTCCAGTCCGACGTCGTGTAGCGCACCGAGCACGCGCCCGGCTGCACAGTCGGTGTCGGTGTGGGTGTGGGGGTGGGTGTGGCCGTGACCGTCGGTGTCGGTGTCGGTGTCGGCGTGGTCGGTGTCGGAGTGGCCGTCGGGGTCGGGTCCGTGCCCGTCAGGTTGCCGACGACGATGCCCCGACCGTTGGTGCCCACGTAGACCCGCCCGTACACGTCCGGGTCGCCGATGACGACCGACCCGGTCCAGCCCCACTGGTGCCGGTCGTCGTTGAGGCGCACCCAGCTGGCGCCGGCGTCGATCGAGCGGAAGATGCCGCGGACGCCGTTGATCTTCGACGACGTGTAGATGGCCGGGTAGCTGGTGCCGGGCGCGGCCTTGCCGAACCCGATGGCGTCGCCCTGGTCGACCGCGGCGACCTTGGTGAACGTCGCGCCCGAGTTGGTGGAGTGCCACATCCCGTAGGCGCCGGTGGTGGTGCCTCCGGTGAGCCAGACGTCGCCCTCGCGCCCCGGCACCGCGGCGAACCGCACGTTGCCCGCCGTGGGCAGGCCGGTCGCGGCCGACGCGGTGAACGTCGCGCCGCCGTCGGTCGAGGTCCAGAAGGTGCCGCCGGAGAACGCGTAGAACCTCAGCGGGTTGACGCGGTCGGACTCGACGCGCGCACCGGTCGCAGGACCGGTCGACCTCGTCCAGCTGGAGCCGAGGGTTGACGACGTGTGCACGCCCGCCCCGTCGGCGCTCCACACGATCCGGCTGCCGTCGGCGCTCATGGCCACGGTGCCGCCGCCCGTCACCCCGCCCGGCTCCTGACCGGCCCACCAGGAGCCGCCGCCCGAGGTCGAGACGGAGATGTGCGAGGTCCCGGCGTCCCCGGAGCCGACGCGGACCATCGTGGCCGGCGTCTTCTCGGCGAAGTCGGTGCCGTTCACGGAGCCCATGAACGGAGCGGTCGCCGAGTAGGCGGACGGTGCCTTCGTGATGTCGGCGTGCACGAAGCCGCCGATGTCACCCAGACCGGAGACCAGCTGCGTGGCGCCCGGAGGGGCCGCCAGGTCCAGCACGGCCGTCTCCTCGAGGCCCTGGGCCTTCACGGAGATGTTCACCTTGCCGCCGGTGTCCCACGCGGTCAGGTTGGAGCCGCCGTAGATGGTGGCGCCGGTGCCGTACAGGAACGAGCCGGAGTCGAACGGGTCGATCTCGAACGACTCGGTCATCCAGCCGAGCTTCGGGCTGGGCTCCGGCGGGGCCGGCTGCTTGCCGAAGGTGAGCCACCCCGAGCCTGCGATGTCGAGCGTGTAGCGCAGGGTGCGGTCCGGGTAGCCGTTCCAGTCCCAGATCCGCGACCAGGTGGCGCCGCGGTCGGTGGAGCGGAACACCTGGATGTCCGGGAACCACGAGATCTGCGTGACGGCCATGATCGTGTCCGGGTCCTGGCGGTCGATGGTCAAGCCGCTGTAGCCGAAGTAGTTGTCCGTGCTCGAGGACGGGACCGGGCTGATCTGCGTCCAGGCGCCCGTGGCGGCGTCGAGCCGCCAGAGGTCGCCGTGGCCGCCGTCGTACGGTCCGCCGGTGTCGCTCGTCGCGAGGTACAGCTGCTTGCCGACGGAGTCGAACACCCCCTTGTGCGCGATGAACCCGGTGGGCTGACCGGCGATCCGCGACCAGGTGGCGCCCGCGTCGGTGGACCGGTAGACGGTGTTCTCCTTGTCGGCGACGCCGACGTAGATGGTTCTGGTAGGTGACCCCTTGGTGCCGCTGGTGGGGTCGAACGTCACCCACACGACGCCCTGGTTGGTGGTGAGGTACCCGTTGGGGTCGCTGGGGTCCTGCGCGTAGCTGCCCACGTTGGTGAAGCTGGACACCTTGGCCCAGCTCACGCCCGAGTCGGTGCTCCGCCACAGGCCGTTGCCGCCCTCGGTGCCGAAATACAGGACCCGGTTGTCGTTGGGGTCGATCTGCAGGCGCTCGCCCATCCCGCGGCCGGGCATGTTGCCGCCGACCTTGAACGGCAGGGTGGTCTTCGCCCAGGTGGCGCCGCGGTCCGCCGAGCGCAGGATCGCGCCGTTGTTGGGGTCCCAGCTGTTGGTGTACATCCCGACCGCGGCGTAGACCCTGTTCGGGTTGACCGGGTCGGTGGCCAGCGAGAGGACACCGTTGTGGCCCCAGTCGTCCCAGCCGACGTGGTCGAGCAGGGGGATCCAGCGCTTCGTGCTCTGGTCGAGGCGGTAGGCGCCGCCGATGTCGGTGCGGGCGTAGACGAGGCCCTTCTCCGACTGGTTGTAGACGATGCCGGGGACGAACCCGCCTCCGACGATCTCGACGTTGCTCCACGAGTAGGGGGAGTCGGCTGCGTGGGCGGTCTGCTGGCCGGCGACGGCGACGAGCGCGCCGGCGACGAGGGCACCGGCGGCGGCGATCGCTGCGAGCCGGGCCGGCGTGCGGGGTACGAGCGAGGAGGCGGACATCCGCAGCAACTCCTTCTTGGAGCCGGTGAAGGCCGTGAGGAGGGCGCCGGCGGCGTTGCCGGGGCCCTGGTGACCGGCGCTGGGCGACGACCGCGGCGAACGTATCGAAGCGCTTCGAGAGAGCAGCAGGGGGCTAATCGTTTCGCAGCGTCGGCGACGCCCCGCGACCAGGGCGTGCGCCGACGCGCCGCGCGGGGTAGAACCAGAGCATGAGCCGCGAGCGCGACCTGACGTCCGACCCCTCCGCCGAGCACCTGGCCGACCCCGCCCGCGCGGAGGCCGAGCTCGACGCCGCGGACGCACGCTCCGGCGGAGACCCCGCCCGGGCGCCTCGCTCGCTGCTCGCCGTCGAGCTGGAGGCCGACGACGAGGCCATCGCCAGCAGCGACGACTGGGACGACCCCGAGCGCCTCTAGGAGAGATCCAGGCGCTGCTCGCGGACGCGCCGCAGCAGCGCGCGGCCGTCCTCGCCCTGGAGCACCGGGATGCCGTCGGGGCGCCGGGCTGCCTGCTCCTCGGCACGCACCTGGTCGGTCGTCGGGACGGGCACGCCGTGCGCGAGGACGTGCTCGCCGAACGTCAGCTGCCGGATCAGGATGGCCC
This sequence comes from uncultured Cellulomonas sp., assembly GCF_963527515.1. NCBI lineage: Bacteria > Bacillati > Actinomycetota > Actinomycetes > Micrococcales > Cellulomonadaceae > Cellulomonas > uncultured Cellulomonas sp. Next base: position 7,964 of record NZ_CAURTV010000126.1, read on the forward strand.
GGACGCGCTCCGGGAAGTGCTGGGCGGCACCGGCGTAGATCTGGGGGTCGCGCTGGCCGTCGTCCCCGACCAGCACCCACTGCACGTCCGGCAGCTCGGCGAAGAGCCGGCGCAGCTGTGCCACCTTGTGGGCCGGCCCGCTGCGGAACCAGCCGGCGTTGGTGGGACCCCAGTCGGTGAGCAGCAGGGGGCCGGCGGGATAGCGGTGCCGGCGCAGGAAGCGCGCCAGCGTGGGCGCCGCGTTCCACGCCCCGGTCGACAGGTAGACCACCGGCACGTCCTGGTCGCCGGCGCGCAGCTCCGCGTACAGCCGCGCCATCCCCGGGACGGCCTCCCGGGCGCTCTCGTGCCGCATGAACACGTTCCACGCCGCGACGAAGGGGCGGGGCAGCCGCGTCACCATGACGGTGTCGTCGATGTCGCTGACGATGCCCAGGCGCACGTCCGGCCCGATCACGTGCACCGGTGCCGTCGCGGTGGCACCGTCGCTCGTGGTGAGTCGCACCTCGTGCCACCCCGGCGCCAGGTCCGACTCGAGGATGGTGTCCACGTAGCCGCCGCGGTCGGTCTGCACGCGGTGCGTCCGGTCGCCCACCTGCACCTCGAGCTCGGCGCCGGAGACCTGCGCGGTCGCGAAGCTGCGCCAGCCGCGCAGCGCGGTCGCCGAGCGCGTCCCCGCCTGCGCGGCACCCCCGGCGCCAGGCAGGTCGGCGTCCCGGACGTGCGGCGCCGCGAGCAGGGTCCGGGCGAGCACACGGACCCCGCCCGTGGAGCCGTTGCCGGCGTGCGGCGCGCTCCGCCCGGGCCCGCCGCGCCGCCGCCGCGGGGG
>NZ_CAURTV010000127.1:0-8553 GCF_963527515.1 uncultured Cellulomonas sp.
CCCCAGGCGACGCGCGCGCGACACGAGGGCCTGCACGGCCCCCGCGGCGTCGTCGGGCGGCAGGCCTGCCCAGACGACCTCGACCAGCGCGACCGACGACACCGTGCGCCCGCGCGCATCGAGCAGGGCGCTGACGAGCGCGGCGAGGCGGTCGCCGCGGACGGCACGGCCGTCGACGGCCAGCCCTCCGAGCGTCGTGATCTGCACGCGCCCAGCATCCACCACCGCCGAGCCGGATCCGCCACGGGCGTGTCGTGCCGGGCGTTCCGGACCAATCGGACGGGCGGGGTGTGGACTGCCGTGTGGAGTGGGTTGTGGGCGCCTGTGGATGCCTGTGCACGACCCCGCATCGGCCCTGGTCGGGGGGCGTGTCAGTGGTGCCCGGTAGGCTGGAACTTCTCCACAGGGTGAAGAATGACACGCGTGTCACTACAACCCCTAGTGGTCCATTGCGTGTGGGACCCCTAGGTGTAGTGTCTAGTCACGACGCAGGGCAGAGGCCTACAGGCCTGGAATCGGCACCACGTCCGGCCCGGAGACGGGCCCTTCAGCAGCAGAGAACAGCTTCGCGAACGCTCCGGGGGGAGCGGGCCGCAGACGGACACTGACAGGACATGGGGAGCCCACGATGACGATCACGGTCTACAGCAAGCCGGCGTGCGTGCAGTGCAACGCGACCTACCGCGCGCTCGACAAGCTCGACGCCGAGTACACGGTCGTGGACATCAGCGAGGACGCCGATGCGCGTGACTACGTCATGTCGCTCGGGCACCTGCAGGCTCCCGTCGTGATCGTCGACGGCGAGCACTGGTCGGGCTACCGCCCGGACCGCATCAAGGCGCTGGCCGACCGCCTGGCCGCCGTCGCCTGACGAGCTCCCCGGATCGGCGCCGGTCTCGACACCGCGCCGATCCGGCGGGTCTTCTCGCGCCCGCACCACCGCACGACCCGAGCTGAGGGGAACCGACCGATGAGCTCCCTGGTCTACTTCTCCTCCACCTCGGACAACACCCACCGCTTCGTGCAGAAGCTCGGTCTGCCGGCCCACCGCATCCCGGTGCGGCCGACCGACCCGTTCCTGCGCGTCTCCGAGCCGTACGTGCTGATCGTGCCGACGTACGGCGGAGGGAACGAGGGTGGGGCAGTACCCCGGCAGGTCATCAAGTTCCTCAACGACGAGGACAACCGTGCGCTGATCCGCGGCGTGATCGCGGCCGGCAACACGAACTTCGGCGAGGCCTACTGCATCGCAGGGGACATCATCGCGGCCAAGTGCCACGTCCCCTACCTGTACGGGTTCGAGCTCATGGGAACGACAGAGGACGTGCAGAGCGTCCGCGAGGGATTGGGAAGATTTTGGCAACGACAGTCGCAGATACCCGCGTAGACGCGTCGGGACTGGATTACCACGCCCTCAACGCCATGCTGAACCTGTACGGCAAGGACGGCGAGATCCAGTTCGACAAGGACCGTGAGGCGGCGCGGCAGTACTTCCTGCAGCACGTCAACCAGAACACGGTCTTCTTCCACGACCTCAACGAGAAGCTCGACTACCTCGTCGAGAACAAGTACTACGACCCCGAGGTCCTCGCGCAGTACGACCGCGCGTTCATCAAGACCCTCTTCGAGTACGCGTACTCCAAGAAGTTCCGCTTCCAGACGTTCCTCGGCGCGTTCAAGTACTACACGTCGTACACGCTGAAGACGTTCGACGGGAAGCGGTACCTGGAGCGCTTCGAGGACCGGGTCTGCATGGTCGCGCTCGCGCTGGCGGAGGGGAACCAGGACTTCGCGGTCTCCCTGGTCGACGAGATCGTGTCCGGCCGCTTCCAGCCGGCGACCCCCACGTTCCTCAACCTCGGCAAGGCGCAGCGCGGTGAGCCCGTCTCCTGCTTCCTGCTGCGCATCGAGGACAACATGGAGTCGATCGCCCGCGGCATCAACTCCGCCCTGCAGCTGTCCAAGCGTGGCGGCGGCGTGGCGCTCCTGCTCAGCAACATCCGCGAGCACGGTGCGCCCATCAAGCACATCGAGAACCAGAGCTCCGGCGTCATCCCCGTGATGAAGCTGCTCGAGGACTCGTTCTCCTACGCCAACCAGCTGGGTGCCCGCCAGGGCGCCGGCGCGGTGTACCTGCACGCGCACCACCCGGACATCTTCCGGTTCCTCGACACCAAGCGCGAGAACGCCGACGAGAAGATCCGCATCAAGACGCTCTCCCTCGGCGTGGTCATCCCGGACATCACGTTCGAGCTGGCCAAGAAGAACGAGCCGATGTACCTGTTCTCGCCGTACGACGTCGAGCGCGTGTACGGCATGCCGTTCGCGGACATCAACGTCACCGAGAAGTACTACGAGATGGTCGACGACGCGCGGATCAAGAAGACCAAGATCAGCGCCCGCGAGTTCTTCCAGACGCTCGCGGAGCTGCAGTTCGAGTCCGGCTACCCGTACGTCATGTTCGAGGACACGGTGAACCGGGCCAACCCGATCGCCGGCAAGATCACGCACTCGAACCTGTGCTCGGAGATCCTGCAGGTCTCGACGCCCTCGACGTACAACGAGGACCTCTCGTACAAGCACGTCGGCCGCGACATCTCTTGCAACCTCGGCTCGATGAACATCGCGCTGGCCATGGACTCGCCGGACTTCGGCAAGTCGGTCGAGGTGGCCATCCGCGCCCTGACCGGGGTCTCCGACCAGACGGACATCGAGTCGGTCCCGTCCATCAAGCGCGCCAACGCCGGTGGTCACGCCATCGGCCTCGGCCAGATGAACCTGCACGGCTACCTGGCCCGTGAGCGCATCTTCTACGGTTCCGACGAGGGCCTCGACTTCACCAACATCTACTTCTACACGGTGGCCTACCACGCGATCCGTGCCTCGAACCTGCTGGCCCAGGAGCGCGGTCGCGCGTTCGACGGCTTCGCGGAGTCGAAGTACGCGACCGGCGAGTACTTCGAGAAGTACACGTCGAAGGAGTGGAAGCCGAAGACGGCCCGCATCGAGGCCCTGTTCGCCGAGGCCGGCGTGCACATCCCGACGCAGGAGGACTGGGCCGGGCTGTCCGCGCTGGTCCAGGAGCACGGCATCTACAACCAGAACCTGCAGGCCGTGCCGCCGACGGGCTCGATCAGCTACATCAACCACTCGACGAGCTCGATCCACCCGATCGCGTCGAAGATCGAGATCCGCAAGGAGGGCAAGATCGGGCGCGTCTACTACCCGGCGCCCTTCATGACCAACGACAACCTGGAGTACTACCAGGACGCGTACGAGATCGGCTACGAGAAGGTCATCGACACCTACGCCGAGGCGACGCAGCACGTCGACCAGGGCCTGTCGCTGACCCTGTTCTTCAAGGACACGGCCACCACCCGTGACCTGAACAAGGCGCAGATCTACGCGTGGCGCAAGGGCATCAAGACGATCTACTACATCCGCCTCCGCCAGCTCGCGCTGGAGGGCACCGAGGTCGAGGGCTGCGTCTCGTGCATGCTCTGACCGCTCTGGACTACGTGAAGGAAGCACTGCGATGAGCGAGAAGCTCAAGCTGGTCAGCCGCGTCTCGGCGATCAACTGGAACCGGCTCGACGACGACAAGGACGCGGACGTCTGGGACCGCCTGGTCGGCAACTTCTGGCTCCCGGAGAAGGTCCCGGTGTCCAACGACGTCCAGTCGTGGGCCACGCTGACCGAGGAGGAGAAGACGCTCACCATGCGCGTCTTCACCGGCCTGACCCTCCTGGACACCATCCAGGGCACGGTCGGCGCCGTCTCGCTCATCCCCGACGCGATCACGCCGCACGAGGAGGCCGTCTACACGAACATCGCGTTCATGGAGTCGGTGCACGCCAAGTCGTACAGCTCGATCTTCTCGACGCTGTGCTCCACCAAGGAGATCGACGAGGCGTTCCGCTGGTCGGAGGAGAACGCGAACCTCCAGCGCAAGGCCGAGATCGTCATGGAGTACTACCGCGGCGACTCGCCCCTCAAGCGCAAGGTGGCCAGCACGCTGCTGGAGTCGTTCCTGTTCTACTCGGGCTTCTACCTGCCCATGTACTGGTCCAGCCGCGCCAAGCTCACCAACACGGCCGACCTGATCCGCCTGATCATCCGCGACGAGGCCGTGCACGGGTACTACATCGGCTACAAGTACCAGAAGGGCCTCGAGAAGCTGTCCGAGGCCGAGCGCGAGGAGATGAAGGCGTACACCTTCGAGCTCCTCTTCGAGCTGTACGAGAACGAGGTCGAGTACACGCAGGACCTCTACGACGGCGTCGGCCTGACCGAGGACGTCAAGAAGTTCCTGCGCTACAACGCCAACAAGGCCCTGATGAACCTGGGCTACGAGGCGCTGTTCCCGCGCGACGAGACCGACGTCAACCCGGCGATCCTGTCGGCCCTGTCCCCGAACGCCGACGAGAACCACGACTTCTTCTCCGGGTCGGGCTCGTCGTACGTGATCGGCAAGGCCGTGAACACCGAGGACGACGACTGGGACTTCTGAGCCCACGCTCAACCCCGCACCACGAACGGCCGATTCCCCCGGGAGTCGGCCGTTCGTCGTGGGCGCCCACCGAGCACCGGGAGCCGTCGTGGACGCACCACCGCCGAGCTGGTACCCCGACCCGCAGCGCGACGGGAACCTGCGCTGGTGGGACGGGGCGCGCTGGACCGAGCATGTGCAGCCGGGACGGACGCCGGGCAAGCCGGTGCTCGGCCAGGAGGTCACGGGCGGGGTCGGTCCTGTCACGGTCTACGGCCCCGACGAGCCGATCACCCACGCCTTCCCACCGCTCACGGACAGCCGGTACGCCGGCTCGCCGCTGGCCGAGGCGCTCGCCGACCACGTCCGGGCGGGGCGGTCCGGCGGGGACGTGCAGATCCGAGGCGAGGAGCAGGCGGCGGTCGAGGCCCTGTACCAGCTGCGCTCGCGCGGTGGCGTCGTGGGCGCGGTCGCCGGGATCGGCGAGCAGCTGGTGGCCGAGACGTTCGTGGCCCGGAGCGGACCCGACCTGTCGACGTCGGGGTGGATGGTGCGTCGGGGCACCGGGTCGACTGCGCCGGGCATGCGGACCGCGGCGGGGCGGGCGGGTTACGAGGCTGTCGGTCGCGGCTCGCGCACGGTGCTCACCGTCCTGGCGGTCGGGCAGCTCGTGCTGGCGGTGGTCTTCGCCGTCGTGTTCGTCGTCGGCGGGGTGGTGCTCGCCGTCGTCGTGCCTCCAGCGCTGCCGGCCGCGTTGATGCTGGTCGCGATGGGTGTGCTGGTGGTCGGGCTCCTCGTGTGGGACGCCGTGCGGCGGCGTACCCGCGGTCCCTGGCGCCTCTGACCAGCGGGTAAGGCAGGGCTGCCTTGCTAGGCAGGCGTCACGGGGCGGGTCTACCGTCGAGAGGAACCTGCCCGTCCCGTCCGCACGGAGGTCGTCATGAGCACCCTGATGGACATGCCCGCCGTCGCCGAGTGCTCGGTCGCCGGCTGTTCCTACAACGACCACTCCCACTGCCACGCCGCCGCCGTGAACATCGGCGGAACCACGGGCGACGCGCAGTGCACCACGTTCTTCCCGCTCGGCACCAAGGGCGGTCTGGACAAGGTGATCACGCACGTCGGTGCCTGCCAGCGCGCCGAGTGCGTGCACAACTCGTCGCTCGAGTGCAGCGCCGAGTCCATCCGCGTCGGCGCCGGGCACGAAGAGGCGGACTGCCTCACCTTCACCCCGCGCTGACCCGTACCGGCCTGGGGTCACGCCGGCGAGGCGACCTCCACCAGGTCGCGGACCAGCACGGCGGCGGCGGGCACCAGCTCGCGCTCGCCGGGCACCAGCGACGGATCCTGTGCGCGCAGCGCGGCGGCCGCGTCCATCGCGGCGAGCAGGTCGACGTCCGTCGCCTTGAGGAACGCGGCGAGGAACGCGCGGGCCGCCTGCGAGTAGACCCCGCCGGCGTCGACGGCCACCTCGGCCACGATCAGCGCCGTCAGCGACACGTCGAGCTCGGCGGTGCCGATGCGGGCGTTGGCCCAGTCGAGCAGCGCGGGTCCGTGGTCCTCGGTGAGGATCACGTTCCCGGGGTGCAGGTCGAGGTGGACGATCGCGGGACCCCCTGCGACCGACGGCCAGTCGAGCGGGTGCTCCGGGCCCCAGGCCTCGGGGAGCGGGACCGCGTGCAGCCGGTCGTGCAGCTCGGAGACGATCGACGCCGCGTCGGGCAGCGAGACGTCGCCCGCGGTCACGGCCTGCAGCAGCGTCGGCCCGTGCAGCCGTTCGAGCACGAGGTCCGGCCCGCCGGCCTGCAGGACCGCCGGGGCGGGGAAGCCGTGCGCGACGACGTGGCGCAGGAGGGCGACCTCGGAGGAGGCGTCGCGGCCGGAACGGTAGCGACGCAGGACGCGGTGGTCGTCCAGGGCGAACACGTCCGCGGTCTGGCCCGAGGTGAGGAGCGGGCCGGGCTGGTCGGACCCCGCGAGCTCCGGGTCGACGGGCGGCAGTGGGTGCTCGAGCGCCAGCGACGAGCGGCGGTCAGGCTGGGTCGGGAGGTCGGGCGGGTCGTTCTCAGCAGCCCCAGCAGCCCTGCGTTCCGAAGGCGTCGTGGGTCCGCTCGAAGCAAGTCCGGCGGCGTTCATGGAACGACGGTAGACGCATTCATCCCAGTTGTCCCGTGCGCGCTACCAAGACGTCGCTGACCTGCGCTTTACCTGGACAACACCTGCCGGGCAGGGAGCACTCAGGGCCGGGAGACCCGTTCGAGCGTCTGCAGCGCTAGCTCGTGCGTGGCAGGCAGCGGCTCGACCCACACGCGGACGGGCTGCCTCGTCGACGGGCGGACCTGGAGCAGCTCGCAGCGTCGGTCGATCTCGAGCTGCAGCGCCCCGAGGGGCGGCCCCGGGTCCTCGTCGGCGCGCGCGAGCACGGCGAAGACGCCGCCGCCGAGCGTCGCCATGGGGTGGCCCTCGCCGTAGGTCGTCGTCATCGCCGCGCCCACCGCGGCGGACCGGGCGGCACGCGTGAACGGGTCGACGTCCCCGGCGGCCACGTCGATGAGCACGAGGTGGTGGCCGAGATCCGCAGGGCTGCCCGTGCGCTGGGTGGGGAGCAGGGCGTCGCGGTACGTCTCTGCCAGTCGGATGGCGAGGTACTGGCGGCTGGGCAGTCCCGACTCCGGGTCCAGTGCCGTGCCGAATGCGATGGTCCCGGCCTGGGCGTCGGCCCACCCCTCGCAGAGGGCGCGCAGGACGGCGGTGGGCGGCTGGGCGGCACCGAGGGCTCCGTACAGGCAGGCCAGGTCGTCGACGGTCTCGCCGATGCCCACCCCGTCGTGGCCGCGGGCGCGGCCCAGCTCCTCCGCGGCGGCTTCGGCGTCCCCCGCCTCGAGCACAGCGGTGGCGAGCGCGTCGACGGCCGGGTGGTACCAGTCCGACGGTCGCAGCCACACCGATCGCACGCTCGCGTCGCGCCAGCGTTCCCTGAGCGCCGCCGGCACGGCGTCCCTCGGGACGTCGCCGAAGAGGGCCGGCAGGGCGGCGTTGTTCGACCCGGAGTTCATCGTCACGCCGGATGAGAGGCCGACACCTGTCGGGTGTGACGCCACTACGCCCGCTTTTCACCCGGTCTGGTATGCCCTGGTCACCGTGTTCACCCTGGTAACCGCACTTCACCCTGGTTATGCGGAAACGCCGTATATGGCAGGCTGTGCGATCGGACGTAGAACGCCGACGGGAGCCGTTCGTGTCAGCACGCACGCAGCTGGACAACGGTGTCACGGGGGATGCGGAGCTGATCGCTTCAGCGCGCTCCGGTGATGCCGGTTCCGTCGGCGCGCTCTACGAGCGGCACTCCGGCGCCGCGTGGGTGGTCGCCCGGCAGTACACCGACTCCCCGGCCGACGCCGACGACGTCGTCGCCGACTCGTTCGCGGCGGTGTTCGGCGCCCTCCAGCGCGGCAACGGTCCCGAGTCCGCATTCCGCGCGTACCTGTTCACCGTGGTCCGTCGCGTGGCAGCCGTGCGCCGGGAGAAGGCGCGTCGCGTGCAGCCCACCGACGACCTCGCCGTCCTCGAGGCCGGCACCGCGTGGGCGGGCACCGCGGAGGACCCGGCGCTCGCGGGGTTCGAGCGCGGCGTCGTCGCGCGTGCCTTCCACACCCTGCCGGAACGGTGGCAGGCCGTGCTCTGGCACACCGAGGTGGAGGGCCTGACGCCGGCGGAGATCGCCCCGCTGCTCGGCCTGACCGCCAACGGTGTCGCGGCGCTCGCGTACCGCGCGCGGGAGGGGCTGCGCCAGGCGTACCTCCAGCAGCACCTGCAGGACCCGCTCGACGAGGGCTGCCGCGGGGTGGCCGGCAAGCTCGGCGCCTACGTCCGCGGCGGCCTCGGGACGCGCGAGACCACGCACGTCGAGGCGCACCTCGAGGGCTGCGGGACGTGCCGCGCCCTGCTGCTCGAGCTCGGCGACGTCAACCACGGCATGCGCGCCGTCATCGCTCCGCTGGTGCTCGGCCTCGCGGGCGTGGGTGCGTTGGCCGTGGCGCTGCCGGTCGGCGGCGGCATCGCGG
>NZ_CAURTV010000128.1:0-8483 GCF_963527515.1 uncultured Cellulomonas sp.
CGCTCGGCGGACGCCTTGGCGGCGACGCGCGCAGCCTCGGCGGCGCGCTCGGCCTCGGCCTTCTGCGCGCCCTCGACAGCGGCGGCCTCCTGCTCGGCGGCAGCCTTGGCCTTGCCGTTCGCGGAGGCGGCCTTGCGCTCGGCTGCGGCCTTGGCCTGCGACCGCTCGAGGGAGTCGACCTCGTCCTCGCGCGCCTCGAGCGAGTTGCGGAGCTTCTCGTTCTCGGTCGCCAGCCGGCGCTCCTCCGCGCTGGTCTCGGCGGAGGCGGTGACCGCCACGGACGGCGACAGCCAGACGCCGGCGGTGACCGCGACGAGCGCGAGGGCGATGCCGCCGGCGGCGATCCGCTTGCGGGGTGAGGGGCGGATGGCGCGTTCCCACCACCCGGTGGACTCGATGTGCTCAGACATAGACCAGGGCCTCCAGGGCGAAGAGGGCCAGCGCGATCGCGTAGGGGATCGCGGCCAGCGGGTTGAGTCGGCGACGCCGCGCGGGCGCCGAGGGTGCGGTGGCCACCGCGCGACGGGTCTGCGCGGGGGCGACCGCCGGGGCGGCGGCTGCGGGGACGTCGGCCAGGACGGTGCGGGTCGGTGAGGCGAGGCGCTGCGTCGGCACCACGCCGACCGGAGCGCGGTCCACGAGGTCGGCAGGTCCGGCCGGGGCGTTCTGCAGCTCCGTGATCAGGTCGTCGGAGCCGCCTCCGGCGTACGCACCGGCACGCGTCCCCCATCCGCTGGCGTGCGCCATGCGCAGGAAGCCGAGCAGCCGGATCGGCATGAGGAACAGCGTCGAGACGATGATGAAGACGGGCAGCCGCAGGAAGTCCGACGGCTTCTCGTGCAGGTGGCGGATCTGCCGGATGGCCATCGAGAGGACCGACGACACGATCATCGTCGCGACCACCCAGACCCAGCCGCTGAGGCCGGTGTAGGTGTGCAGGATCGCCTGGTAGAGGTTGACGCCGGTGCCGGAGATCGCCCGGTAGATCCAGCCCGCGATCGTCCCGAAGAGCAGGAACGGCAGGAGGATGTCGGCGACGAAGAAGACCGCCAGCAGGGGAGCGTGCCCGATCATCCAGGGCAGCATCCGCAGGGTGTTGTACTGGCTCCCGCGGGCCCAGCGCAGCTGCTGCTTGGCCAGCTTCTTCACCTGCAGCGGGGCGTCGGTGTAGACGAGGCTCGTGTACTGGTACACGCACCTGTAGCCGGCCTTGAGCGTGAGGTTGGTCAGCGTGCGGTCGTCGGACACCTCGAGGAAGACGCCCATGAACTTCTGGTGCATGAAGTCGTCCATGACCTGGACCAGGATGTGTCGGCGGAACGCGATCGTGCGTCCGGGCAGGCAGCCCACCTGGCCCAGGGCCGACTGGGCGGGCATGGAGTAGAGCGCCCGGGTGTTCTCCAGCCAGTCCGCCCAGCGGGTGATCCAGGAGCGCTCGGGCTCGAGGATGCGCTGACGGGTGGTCGCGCCGCCGACCGAGGCGTCGGCGAACGGCTTGACCAGCTCGGACAGCGTGCCGTCGGTCCAGACCGTGTCGGAGTCGACCAGCACGGTGATCTCGCCGCGCGACAGCTCGGTGCCGATCTTGACGGCGTTGCGCTTGCCGGGGATCGGCGTGTGCACCCAGCGGACCAGGGGAGCGAACTCCTCGCTGATCTCCTGCAGGGGCACGTTGACCGCGCCGTTGATGACGACGATGACCTCGTCGGGGCGCTGCTCGACGATGCGCGTCAGCACGTCGCGGAACAGGTCCAGCGGCTCGTCCACGACGGGAATGACCACGCTGGCGGTGCCGCCGAACTCGCCCGTGAAGGGCTTGTAGCGCCGTGACAACAGCACCTTGAGCAGCCACAACGCCCAGATGACGGTGGAGAACAATGCAAAGAGATAGAACTCGGATTGGCCTTCGAGCATGTGTCGTAGCTGCAGGACAAAGACGAACAAGGGCGGTACCCCGCTTTGCGGTCGACGAATCGGTGGCGAGCTGACCGGCGTCGGCGGCGATCCAGCGAGGACGACGGGAGTGCCTAGGTAGGCGCTTTCCCAGCGTCGAAGAGTCATCCTCGGGACCCGAGGGCGCGAGGTGACGGGGTGCGACTGCCCCTCCTGGCGAAGGTGCAGCGGTATCGAAAGCTCATGTGGCGGCCCTGGCGAGACGGCCACGGAGGAACTCGATGAATCGACCGTACCAGGCGGTAACGGAGCAAATAGACGGACGACTGTCCAGAAGTGACTGCGGTCACTCGCATTGTTGCTGCAATGACCACAAACGTCCGTATTGCCCTGGGCAACTTTACATAGATTTTACGTGGCGGCCCGTCGTCCGACCGGGGCAGATCTCACCGGCGCAGCACCACGGCCGCACTGCCGCCGCCCCGGCGCGTCGGCTCGGCGACCGCCTGGAAGGAGCCGTCGGGCAGGATCTCGATCCCGGTCGCGGCGCCGATCTCCGCGATGTCGACGAAGGTGTGCCCGAGCGCCTGGAGCTCGGCACGCGCGAAGCCGGGCTCGGCCTGGACGGTAGGGGCGTTGCGCTGGCTGGCCCGCGGCGCCGCCACCGCCGCACCCAGGTCCATGCCGAGGTCCAGCCGGTTGACCAGGACCTGCAGGACCGTGGTGATGATCGTCGCCCCGCCGGGCGAGCCCACCGCGAGCAGAGGGCGTCCGTGGTCCAGCACGATGGTCGGCGCCATCGAGCTGCGCGGCCGCTTGCCCGGCCCCGGCAGGTTCGGGTCGTTGCCGTCCTGCGTGTCGGTGAAGCTGAAGTCGGTCAGCTCGTTGTTGAGCAGGAACCCGCGGCCGGGCACGACGACACCGTTGCCGCCCAGCGACTCGATGGTCAGGGTGTATGCGACGACGTTGCCCCAGCGGTCCGCAGTGGTCAGGTGCGTGGTCGACTGGCCGTCGGAGCCCGGCGTGCCGACGGTGGCGGGCTCGCTGCAGCCCTCGTAGCTCCCGTCGGGGACCCCTGGCGCGAGCGGCTTGGCCAGCGCGGCCGCCGGGTCGACCAGGCACGCGCGTTCCGCCGCGAACCCGTCGGAGAGCAGCTCGGCCAGGGGCACGTCGACGAAGCCGGGGTCGCCGACGTACCGGTTCCGGTCGGCGAAGGACAGCGCGCTGGCCTCCAGGTACTGGTGGAGGGCCTGGGTGGTGTCGGCCGGCGCCGGGAGCGCCTCGAGGATGTTCAAGGCCTCCCCGACGGTCGACCCGCCCGACGACGGCGGCGCCATCCCGTAGACGTCGAACCCGCGGTAGGTGACGCGGGTGGGCTCGCGCAGGACGGTCGTGTAGGAGGCCAGGTCGGCGGTCGTCATCAGCCCGGGGCGGACGACGAGCGAGGTCCCGCGGGCGACGGGCGGCCGCTGCACGGTGTCGGCGATCTCCTGCGCCAACCGACCCGTGTAGAGCGCGCCGACGCCCTTGCGGGCGAGCAGGTCGTACGTGTCCGCCAGGTCGCGGTTGCGGAACACGGACCCGACCGCGGGCGGGGCGCCGCGGCGCAGGAACAGCCGGGCGGTGGACGGGAAGGCCGCGAACCGCGCGGCGTTCGTGACGGTCTGGTCGGCGAACGTCTGGTCGACGACGAAGCCGCGCCGCGCCACCTCCGTCGCGCCGCGCAGCGCCTTGCGCAGGCTGAGCGTGCCCCACTGGTCCAGCGCCGACTGCCAGGTGGCCGGCGTCCCCGGCACACCCACCGACAGGCCGGACGTCACGGCGTCGGCGAACGGGAGGGCCACGCCGTCCTCCACGAACGCGTCGCTCTGCATCGCCGCAGGCGCCGTCTCCCGGCCGTCGATGGTGTGCACTCGACCGGTGCGCGCGTCGTAGTGGACGAAGAAGCCGCCGCCCCCGATGCCCGAGGAGAACGGCTCCGTCACCCCGAGCGTGGCCGCGGCCGCGACGGCGGCGTCGACCGCGTTGCCGCCCTTGCGCAGCACGTCGAGGCCGACCCGCGTCGCGTCGGCGTCCACGGTAGCGACTGCGCCCCCGTAGCCGACGGCCACGGGGACCTTGTCGTCATGCCGCGGGTGGGCCGCGGCCGGTGCCGCGACCGTCCCGAGCGAGAGGGTGGTGGCAGCGACGAACGCTGCCCACGTGCCGGCTTTCCTGGACGATCGCATGAGATCTCCTGGGTGACTGGTCGGGTGCGTTCAGGCTGGCCACGGGGTCAGAGCAGGCGGACCTCGACGAAGGAGAGCTTGTTGTTCGCCGCCCCGGTGCCGTTCGAGATCGTCAGCCGTCGGTCCGTGACGGTGACCTCCGCCGTGGCGTCGAGCCAGCGCTGCGCCGTGGTGGTCGTGCCGCTCACCACCAGGACGTCCTCCGCCAGCAGGCGGATGGTCGAGCCGGTCGAGGTCGGGTCCCCGGCGACCAGCCGGACGCTGTACGTGCCGTTGGGCACGGAGAGCTCCCACCGGGCGTTCGTGTTGGGCGCCAGCTGGAGGAAGGCGAGGGTGTCGTACCGCTGGTCCGGCGACAGCGTGGAGTTGCGGTCCCGCATGGCGGAGGAGTTGCTCGCGTTCCACCCGTAGCTCAGCCCCGACGACCGCTTGCCGTAGACCGAACCGGTGTCCGGTGCGTACCCGGGCGGGACGGGGGTTCCGGACGGCTGCATGTTCACGGCGTAGTACGGGCGCAGCCGGTCCGTCGGCACGATCTCCTGTGCCTGCGACGAGCTCGACCAGCGCAGCTGGGCGACGGCGGAGCCGGTGGCGTCGAAGTACTCCAGGACGATCGGGACCGGTACGCCGGCGGTGAGCGCGATCGTGCCGGTGTCGACGCGGCTCGAGTGGGTGGTCCACTGGTCGATCACCCGCGTGCCGTTCACCCACAGCCGCACCCCGTCGTCCGACGTGGTGGAGAAGGTGTAGGTCTGGGAGTACCGGGGGATGACGGCACCGCTCCAGCGCACCGAGAACGTGTCGGCGCCGATCCCGGCCACCGGCGCACCGGTGCCCCAGGAGAAGCCGACGGTCGGGTCGAGCCGATTCACGGTGGTCCCGGTGAGGTCCTGGTTGTCGAAGTACGCCCCCTGCAGCCCGCGCAGCGTGAGCGCCGCCGACAGGGTGGTCGGGGTCGACGGGGTGGTCCACGTGCGGCTCGCCGCCGTGGACCCGTCGGACCAGCGGTTGAAGCCGTAGGGCCGCCCGGCGGCGTCGGTCTGCGCCGGGACCGAGAGCTGCAGGGCGAAGCCGGCCCACGACGTCACCGTCGTCGGACCGGTGACCGGCAGCCCGTTGACGACGACGGTCCGGCCGGGCGGACCGGTGGTGAGCGTGACGGCCACCTTGCGCGGCTGGAAGTCGCGGACGACCGTCGTGGACACCCCGCCGGAGTCCGTGGCCGTCAGGCTCACCCGCAGGAAGCTGTTGGCCGCGGCCGCGAGGTCCTCGGGCCCCGGTGCGACGACGTCGATGCCGGTGCCGGTGACGGGCCCGAGGAACGGGTGGGTGTGCTGGTCGTGCACGCGCAGGATCGTCCAGCTCAGCCGGGACGGCGCCAGGGTGCCGTCCTGTGCGTCCGTCGCCGACCCGCTCAGCTGGAACGTCTCGCCGACCGAGAAGGTGGCGCCCGCCGCCGGTGAGGCGATGGTCGCGACGGGTGCGGTGTTGCCCGAGCTGATCGTGGTGGTCACCGGTGCGGACACCGATCCGGAGGGGTCGCGCACCCGCAGCGACGCCGTCCATGTCCCCGCCGCGTACGTGTGGCTCACCGTCGGGGTGCTCGTCGTCGCGCCCGCCGACCCGTCCCCGAACGTCCAGAGGTAGGTGAGCGGGTCGCCGTCGGGATCGCTGCTGCCCGAGCCGTTCAGCGTGGTCGTCAGCGGCGCCGGACCGCTCGAGGGCGCGGCGGTGAGCGCGGCGACCGGGGTGCGGTTCGCCGTGCCGGTGTAGGTGATGCGGCGGATCTCGCCGCCGTTGGCGAAGGTCGTGTAGTACAGCGCCTGCGTGCTCCCCGACGGGCCGAACTCGAGGTGCACCGCGCCGCCCAGACCTGTGGCGAGATCGGTGCTCGTCCCGCCGCTGAGCGTCATGACCTTGCCGCACACGTAGTCGGCGTAGACGTAGGCGGCGTCGTAGGACGCCGGCCACAGGCCGTCCGGCACGAACGCCCCACCGGTGATCGAGCCGCAGCCGGCCGAGCGGTCGTAGGCGAACACCGGGTCGGTCATCCCCGCCGGGGTGGGTGCACCGCAGTCGGTGGAGGAGCCGGTCTGCGCGCACGGCCCCTCGCGTGCGGGCCAGCCGTAGTCCGCCCCGCTCACGCCGGCGTCGATCTCCTCCCAGGCGTTCTGGCCGACGTCGTTGATGCGGAACGAGGTGCCGGCCGCGTCCGGGTCGAACGCGAACCGGAACGGGTTGCGCAGGCCCCAGGCGAACGTCTCGCGGCAGACGGAGCCGGCCGGTCCCGGTGCGAGCCGGCAGCTCACCGTCCCGGCGCCGAGGAACGGGTTCCCGGCGGCCGGTGCACCGGTGGTGCGCTCGACCCGCAGGATCTTGCCGTTGAGGATGTTGCGGTCCCGCGACGCGTCGTTGGCGCCGCCGCAGCCGCTGTTGCCCGCGTAGTCGCAGCCGCCGTCGCCGGTGGACACGTAGAGGTAGCCGTCCTTGCCGACGTGCAGGTCCCCTGCGTTGTGGTTGCCTGCCGGGGTGTAGATGCCGTCGAGCAGGATCGTCTCGCTGGCCGGATCGACGACGTTGGTGTCCCCGAGCACGAACCGCGACACGCGGTTGGTCGGTGCGCCGGCTGGAGTGCCGGTGGTGCTCGTCGGGCACGCCGAGCTGGTGCCTCGGGCTGTGTAGAAGAGGTAGATGGCGCGGGTGGTCGGGTCGGGATCCACCGCGACGCCGAGAAGGCCTCGCTCCGAGCTGACGCACAGGCGTGAGCTGAGGTCGAGCGCCGGCGCGGTCAGCAGGGTCCCGGCGGCGGTCCTTACCCGCAGCCGGCCGCCCTTGTCCGTGATGAGCATCCGCCCGTCGGCGGTGAACGCGATCGCGGTGGGGGAGGCGACGGTGGCCACGAGCGTGTCGCTGAACCCCGGGATCACCGCCGCAGCGGCCGGTGGCGCGACCGTCGTGGCGACCCCGGCGCACAGGAGCGCCAGCAGGATGACGAGTGCTGGACGGTGCGTGCGGATCGACATTGATCCCTCCCGGGCCTCGGCGCGCTCTTCGAGGATGCTCCGCACCGACGGGGACGCGCAATGGTGGTCGTCCCGGAAGATCCGGTCCGGAACGGTTCGGGCGCGATCTGCATCATCCCGACATTTCATCCCCGCACCGGTCTGTCTCCCGCGCGCGACGGCTGCGAGGATCGACGGTGGAGCCCGGTCCCAGGACCGGGAGCCGTTCAGGCTCGGAGGCCGCGATGGCGCAGGGGGATGCCGTCGTCGCCGTGGTCGAGGCCGGTGTGCCTGCCGCGGGGCGTGGGGTCGTGCGACGCACGCTCCTGCACGCGCTCGACGACGTGCTCTCGGCGGGCACGGGCCTCGTCCTGGGGCCGCGCGGTGCCGGCAAGACGAACCTGCTGGCCCAGTGGGCCGCCACCTGCCCGCTGCCGGTGGTGTGGGGGCGCTGCACCCGCGGGGGCGTCACCCTGCGGTCCGGGTCGCAGGCGCTGACCCTGACGCCGGCGGAGCTCAGCCGGGCCGTGCACGCCCGTCGGGGGCCGTCCCTCCTGGTGCTCGACGACGTGCACGAGCTGCTGGGGGCCGGGGTGGGGGACGAGCTCGAGCACCTGCTGCTCAGCGCTGCGCCCGACGTGCACGTGCTCATGGGCTCGCGACGGCAGCCGACGTTCACCCTGGCGCGCTCGGAGATCGCCCCGCCGGTGGTGCTCACAGGCGCCGACCTGCGGATGCGCACCTGGGAGGTGGACCGGCTGTTCCGCGACGTGTACGGGCACCAGCTGGTGCCGGAGGACGTCGAGACCCTGACCCACGAGACCGAGGGCTGGTCCGCCGCGGTGCACCTCTTCCACCGCGCGACCGACCCGCTCCTGCCCGCGGACCGTCGGCGCGCGATACGGAGCCTGCCGGCCGACACCCGGTACGCCCGGGACTACCTGGTCGGTGTGGTGCTGGCGGAGCTCGGGCGGCCGCTGGTGGAGCTCCTGCACCGGGGAGCGGTGTTCGACGAGCTCACGGCCGCCCGCTGCGACGCCCTCACCGGGCCCGCCTCCGGTCCCGACCCGGCCCCGGCGGCAGCCCCCCTCCTGCGGGAGCTGGACCGCACCTGGTCGCTCGCCACCTCGGTGGACGGCGTGCAGTACCGCCTGCCGCGGGTGCTGCACCGGCACCTGCGCGCCGCGCACGACGAACACCTGGGCGCGGCCGCGCGCGCCTGGCACCGCCGGGCCCTGGACGTGCTCACCGCGGAGGAGCCGCCGGTCACGGCTGCGCCTCCGACCATGGCGGCGGAGGAGTGGTCGACGTTCGCCGACGGCGGCGCCACGGCGCCACCCGTGATCGGCCTCCTGCGCGC
>NZ_CAURTV010000129.1:0-8480 GCF_963527515.1 uncultured Cellulomonas sp.
CTGCCGGACCGCGCACCGGAGCCCCCGGCGATCACGCCGACGCCCACCGCGAGCCCGACACCGACACCGACGCCCACGCCCACCCCCACCCCGTCACCGACGCCGACCGCGATCCCCGTCGTCCTGCCCGTCGGCAACCCCTCCCTGCCGTTCGGCACGTGCGGCGCCCTGGCCGACGCCGCACCGAGCCACCCCCTCGACGAGCGGGTCCGCGCCCGGCTGACGCCGGACGCGACGTCGGTGCAGGCCGGCGGGTACGTGTCCGCCGGTGGCGACCTGGAGAGCGTCGTCGTCGACCGCGCGCTGGCGTTCGCCGTGCCCGACGGCGGGCCGCGCGTCGCGGTGGTGAGGGACGGCGTCGTCGTCGGCACCACGTCCTTCCACCCTGCGGCATACGACGTCATGGCCGGTCGGGACACGTTCGAGGGCGCCCGCACGGCGTTCCGCGGCCCGCTCGACCTCACCGTCTGCGACCCCGGCGACGGAGGTCCCACCACGGTCGGCCGCCCCCTGCCCGCCGGCACGTACGAGCTGCGCCCCTGGGCGAGCGTCGTGATGTACAGCGGCCAGCAGGCACCGGCCGAGCTGTTCCAGGACGCGCTCACGTTCGAGCAGGCGGCCGCGCTCGGGGGCACCCGGGCGACCGTCGTCGGCGATCCGACCACCGTGACGGTGACCGGCGAGGCGCAGACCCAGCAGCCGCTGCCCGGCGCCGACGTGCCGCTCGACCGCACCACGTTCGCCCCGGTCCCCGCCTGCGGCGCACCCGCACCGCCCGCTGCCCCGGTCCGTTCCGCGATGGTCGACCTCCAGGTCTCCCCGGCGGCGGCGACCCTGCCGGCCGGCGGCGCCCTGCACGCGACCGCCACCGTGCAGTACACGGGACCGGGCCGGCTCCGGGCCTACGGCTACTACGCGATCGAGTACTGGATCGTGCGCGACGGGGTCGTCGTCGGGACCACGGTCCAGGCGAACGACGCGTTCAGCCCGGTCGACCTCGGTGCAGGAGCCCCGCTCGGGTTCGCCGACGCCGAACGCGTGCTGACGTCCTGCACCGGCGACGGAGGGGCACCGCTGACCACCGGCGACCCGCTGCCCGCCGGCCAGTACACGGTGTACCCGGGCTGGATCTTCAGTGCCCCGGTCGTCCGGTCGACGTCCGGGACGGTGGAGCTGGACGATCCCGGCGACAGCTACTCCCTCGCCCTCGGCACGCCGTTCACCGTGACGCTCACCTGACCAACGGTTCGCCCCTCCCGGTCGTCCAGGAAGATGACGGCACCACAGGGAGGTGGCATGACGGCCTGGGAACAGGTTCTGGACGACCTCGTGCGGGCACGGGGGCGGGCGCTCGTGCGGTACGCGACCCTGCTCACGGGCGACGAGCGCGAGGGTGAGGACCTGGTCCAGGACGCGCTCGTGCGCTGCTTCAGCCAGGGGCGCCCGCTGCGGGAGGCGGCCGCCGCCGAGGCGTACGTCCGCCGGGCGGTGCTCACGATCTTCCTCGACGGCCACCGCCGCAGGACGCGCTGGACCGCGGTGCGCCACCTGGTGGCCCGCGACGACTCCTCGGCCGACCACGGGCCGTCGAGCTCCACCCGGCTCGACGTGCAGACCGCGCTGCTCGTCCTGCGCCCCCGGCTGCGCGCCTGCGTGGTCCTGCGGTTCTACGACGACCTCACCGTGCCGGAGATCGCCCGCCGCCTGGAGGTCTCCGACGGCACCGTCAAGCGCTACCTGTTCGACGCCATCGGCCAGCTCGAGGCCCTGCTGGGGCCGCTGCCCGACGCGCACACCCTCGACATCCAGCTGATCCCCACAGGAGCGACCCGATGAGCCCCGACCTGGCCCGAGCCCTGCGCGATGCCGTCGACACCGGCCCCGACGACGCGCCCTTCGACGTCTCCTCGCTGACCAATCGGATCCGCCGGCGCCGGACCGTGCGGGCGGGCGTGCGCAGCGGTGTCGCGGTCGGTGCCGCCGGCGCGGTGGCGCTCGGTGCGACGTGGATCGGACGGCCGGCGCCGTCGGTGCTGCCCGCCGCCCGGGCGGACGCGGCACCGGGGACCTGCGGGTCGGACGTCGGGACGCTGGCGCACGTCACGGACTCGCCGGTCGGGTTCTCGGACAGCATCCAGGTCGGAGACGGCGCGATCACGCCGTCCTCGGGCGGCCGGCTCGGCACGCTTCTCGGTCGACACTTCACGCTCGGCGCCGTCACCCCGGCGACCGCGGAGGAGCTGGAGCTGCCAGGTGACGGCTCCTTCACGCAGGTCCAGCTGTCGACCCTCAAGACGCTGCTCGCCACGGCCGAGCACGGAGGCGACGGGACCCCGCAGTCGGATCCCGCGGAGATTGATGCCCTGCGCGAGCAGATAGCGGCGCTCACGGCGCAGCTCGACGCCGATCGCGCGTCCCGTGCCGACTCTCCCGACGCCCTCGACCTCCAGGTCCTCGTCGCGTCCGGGACGACCGTGGTGGCCACCGGCGAGCTCGAGCCGGACGCCGAGATGTCGCTCCTGCTCGGCGCCGCCACCGTGCGCTACCTCGGGCTCGACCTGGTCACGTGCACGGTGCCCGGCGCACCCGGCGGCGTCCCGCTACCGACCGGTGCCTACTCCGTCTACCTCACCTACCGGGCGACGGCCGACGCGCCGGCCACGGCGGTCGGTCCGGCGATGCTCACGCTCGACGACCCGACTCCGGTGGCTGGCCTGCCGGGAGACTTCCCGATCGAGGCCCCTCTGCTGGGCGATCGGCTGGTCGCCGCCCACCACGAGCCGTCGGACCGCTGGGTCGTCGAGGTCGTCGCCGACGCCGACGACAAGGTGTCGACAGCCGCCGGAATGCTGGGGCTCGACACCACCGAGAGCCACAGTCTCGGCGTGGGCGCTCCTCCGCAGCAGGGTCCGCTGTCCGGCACGGTCGACGGGTGGTCGGTCCGCATCGCCTCGGCCACGACCGCGGACGATGAGCCGTCCCTCGTCTACGACTTCCAGCGGGACTGATCCCGTCAGTCGGCGAGCGCGGCCTCGACCGTCTCGTGGACGGTGAACACCTGGAGCAGCGCGGTGATCCGGAAGACCTTGAGCAGCCGCTCGGAGTCGATCACCAGCTGCAGGCGTCCGCCGGCGAGCCGGACCTTCTTCAGGGTGCCGACGAGCACGCCGAGGCCGGTCGAGTCCATGAACCGGACGGCCCGCAGGTCGATGACCAGGTCCGTGCGGTCACGGTCGAGCAGCTCGGCCAGCTGGTCGCGCAGGGCGTCGGCCGAGGACACGTCGATTTCGCCGTCGACCTCGACGACTGTCCGGGGACCGATGTCCCGGCTGGTCACGCGCACATCCATCGGGCCCCTCCCTCTGAGCGCATTCAAACAGAGAGACGGCCCTCGCGACGAGGGTGCTCAGCGCGTCGCCGCGAGCGCCTCCCGGTACTCGCTCGTGGTGCCGTCGGGACGGACCTCCTGGAGCACGTGGTCGCGCACGCCGAGGTCGGCCAGGACGGCCCCGAGCTCCGCCACGTCGGCGTCGCTCAGGACCGTCGGGTCGACGGTGGTGCGCACCTGCACGTCGACCCCGGCGTCGAGGACCAGCCGCAGCGACGCGAACGCGGCGTCGGCGCTGCTGGTCGGCCCGCCCACCTGGGTGATCGCCCGGTACAGGCGCGCGGGTGCCTTCACGTCGAGCCCGACCCAGTCGACCAGGGGCAGCACCGCCGCGAGCCGCCGCGGGTAGGCGCCGGACGTGTGCAGCCCGACGCCGAACCCCGCCTCGCGCACCTGCGCGGCGGCCTGCGGCAGCGCGAACTGCATCGTCGGCTCCCCGCCCGAGAACACCAGCCCGTCGAGCAGCCCGTGCCGCCGGTCCAGCAGGTCGAGCACGTCCTGCCACGGGACCTGGCCGGGAGCGCGCGGATCGAGGATCGACGCGTTGTGGCAGTAGGTGCACCGCCACGGGCAGCCCTGCAGGAAGACGGTCGCGACGAGCTTCCCCGGCCAGTCGCACGACGACAGCGGCACCAGACCCGCGATGTTCACACGAGCGCCGGCTCTCGGAACGGCGTGCGCTCGGCGTGCTCGCCCTGCTTGCCGATGTTGAACGAGCTGACCGGCCGGTGGTAGCCCATGACGCGCGTCCACACCTCGCAGGTGCTCCCGCACGTGGTGCACGTCTGGTGCTCGCCCGCGAGGTACCCGTGGCTCGGGCAGATCGAGAACGTCGGCGTCACGGTCAGGTAGGGCAGCCGGAACGTGGACAGCGCGCGCTTGACCAGCTCGCGGCAGGCGTCGGCCGTGGACAGGCGCTCGGCCATGTAGAGGTGCAGCACCGTGCCGCCCGTGTACTTGGTCTGCAGCTCGTCCTGCCGGGTCAGCGCCTCGAACGGGTCGTCGGTGAACCCGACGGGGAGCTGGGAGGAGTTCGTGTAGTACGGGTGGTCGTCGGTGCCGGCCTGCAGGATCCCGGGGAACCGGCGGCGGTCCTCCTTGGCGAACCGGTAGGTGGCGCCCTCCGCCGGCGTGGCCTCCAGGTTGTAGAGGTGACCGGTGGCCTCCTGCAGCTCCACCATCCGCGTGCGGACGTGGTCGAGCAGGCGCAGGACGAGCTCGTGGCCGCGAGGGTCGACGATGCCGTACTCGTCGCCGGTGAAGTTCCGGACCATCTCGTGCAGGCCGTTGACGCCGATCGTGGAGAAGTGGTTCTCCAGGGTGCCCAGGTAGCGGCGGGTGTACGGGAACAGGCCGTCGTCGATCAGGCGCTGGATGAGCTCGCGCTTGAGCTCCAGCGACGTGCACGCCAGGTCGATCAGGGTGTCGAGCTGCGCGAACAGGCCGGCCTCGTCGCCGCGGTGCACGTAGCCGAGCCGGCCGCAGTTGATGGTCACGACGCCGATGGAGCCCGTCTGCTCCGCCGACCCGAACAGTCCGTTGCCGCGCTTGAGCAGCTCACGCAGGTCCAGCTGCAGGCGGCAGCACATCGACCGGACGTCGCCGGGGTTCAGCTCGGAGTTGAGGAAGTTCTGGAAGTACGGCAGCCCGTACTTGGCGGTCATCGCGAACAGTGCCTCGGCGTTCTCGCTGTCCCAGTCGAAGTCCTTGGTGATGTTGTACGTGGGGATCGGGAACGTGAACACCCGGCCCGACGCGTCACCGGTGGTCATGATCTCGATGTACGCGCGGTTGATCATGTCCATCTCGACCTGCAGGTCGCCGTACAGGAAGTCGCACGGCTCTCCCGCGACGAACGGCACCTCCTCGCGCAGGTCGTCCGGGCACACCCAGTCGAACGTGAGGTTGGTGAACGGCGTCTGCGTGCCCCACCGCGACGGCACGTTGAGGTTGTAGACCAGCTCCTGGATGCCCTGGAGCACCTGCGCGTAGGTCAGGCCGTCCAGCCGCACGTACGGCGCGAGGTAGGTGTCGAACGAGCTGAACGCCTGCGCACCGGCCCACTCGTTCTGCATGGTGCCGAGGAAGTTCACGATCTGGCCGACCGCGGCGCTGAAGTGGCGCGGCGGGCGGGCGTCGACCTTGCCCGGGACGCCGTTGAGGCCCTCCTGGAGCAGGTTCCGCAGCGACCAGCCGGCGCAGTAGCCGGAGAGCATGTCGAGGTCGTGCACGTGCAGGTCGCCCTCGCGGTGGGCCGTGCCGACCTCGGGCGGGTAGACGTGGCTGAGCCAGTAGTTGGCGACGACCTTGCCGCTCGTCTGCAGGATCAGACCGCCCAACGAGTACCCCTGGTTGGCGTTGGCGGACACTCGCCAGTCACTGCGGTCGAGGTACTCCTCGATCGACGAACCGACGTCCACGACGACCTTCTCCGACATGCCCTGCTCCCGACTCCACGATGCGGCGCCCCCGACCGCCCACCACAACATGCTGTGGTCCATGCGGCCGATGAGGACTAGATGTAGAGATTTCTATGCCCGCGGCACGTGATCGACTGGGCCTTAGGTCCCGTCGTCGTGGTGCCGCCCGTGCGGGCGTCGGCGTCGGCCGGGCGAACTGTCGGCGTGTCGCTCCCGTCGGCTCTCCCGTCAGCCCAGCACGAAGCGGACCGGGTCCCCGGGACGGAGCTGTCCGAGCCTGCCGAGGGCGTGCCGGCGGACCACCGCGACCACCGGGTAGCCCCCCGTCACGGGGTGGTCGACCGAGAAGACGACGGGCTGCCCGTCCGGCGGCACCTGCACCGCGCCGACCACCAGACCCTCGGACGGGAGCTCGCGGCCCTGGAAGCGTCCGGCGCGCCGGACGGACGGCCCGCTCAGCCGCACCGCGACCCGGTTGGTCGCGGGTGTCACGCGGAACTCGGCCGCGCACAGCCTCGTCAGCGGGTCGTCGAACCAGTCCGCGTGCGGACCGGGGACGATCGGGAGCGCACCCTGGTCCGGGCGCACCGGGGCGACGTCCACCACCGGCCAGTCCTGCGGCGCCGGACCGACCGGCAGGACGTCCCCGGCGGCGAGCGCGGCGGGTCCCAGACCCGCCAGCTGGTCGGTGCTGCGCGATCCCAGGACCGGCGGTACGTCGATCCCGCCGCGCACGGCGACGTACGTCCGCAGCCCGTGGTCCACCGTGCCGAGCCGTAGCTCGGCGCCGTCGCGCAGCTCCAGCACCGCCTCGTGCCCCACCTGCCTGCCGTCGACCCACGCCCGCCCCCGTCCCCCGGTCAGGGCCACGGTGAGCGCGCCGCGGGCACGCACGCGCAGGCCGCCGAGCAGCACCTCGAGCCCGGCGGCGCCCTCGTCGTTGGCGACGATCCGGTTGGCCAGCCGCAGGGCCGCCGCGTCCGCCGCTCCCGAGCGCCCGACGCCGACGTGCGCCCACCCGGGTCGCCCCAGGTCCTCGACGAGCGTGAGCAGCCCGGGGTCGACGACCTCGATTGCCGACGTCATGACGCGGCGAACCGGACGCGCGTGCCCGGCTGCAGCAGAGCCGGCGGCTGCCTGGTGACGTCGAAGAGGTCGGCGTCGCAGCGGCCCAGCAGCCGCCAACCGCCCGGGGTGGCCGCCGGGTAGACCGCGCTGAACTCGTCGGCGATGGCCACCGACCCCGCCGGGACGCGCTCGCGCGGGCTGTCGAGCCGCGGCACCCGCAGCGCCGGGTCGAGGCCGACCAGGTACGCGAACCCGGGCATGAAGCCGCCGAACGCCACGGTGTACCGCGCGCCCGTGTGCCGGGCGACCACCTCGTCGGCGGTGAGACCCGTCAGGCGCGCCACGCCGGCGAGGTCGGCGCCGTCGTAGACCACCTCGAGCACGACCTCGGCGGCGCCCGCGCGCTGTGCGACCTCCGTGCGCTCCGCCCACCACCGCTGCACCGGCAGGCTCCCCGGGTCGGCGCCGTCCCGCACGCGGATCAGGAGCGTGCGGGCGGCCGGCACCTGGTCGACGACCGGCGCCGCGTCCGGGTCCGTGGCACGTGCGGCGCGGACCGCGTCGTCGAGCGCGCGCACCTGCGCCAGGTCCGCGAGCTCCACCAGGACGGCGTCGTCCCCGTAGGGGAGCACTCGCGGGCCGCACGCGTCGGTCATGGCCCCGATCCTGCCGGACCTACGGGACGGTGACGGTCCCGGACAGCTCGGCGACCGCGGTGGCGTTGGTCGCCGGCCACGACCCGAGGTCGGCGGGTGCGGGCGCCACGGTCGCCATCGCGTAGGCGCGGTACGTCCCGGCGGGCAGCGGCTCACCGTCGGCGCACCCGGTCTGGTGCCAGGGGATCCCGAAGCCCAACAGCTCACCCGGGGTGAGGCCACCCGAGAACCGCTCGACCGAGTCGGACCAGGTGTCCGAGTCGGCCGCGATGCGTCCGGTCGCCTCGTCGACGAGGACG
This sequence comes from uncultured Cellulomonas sp., assembly GCF_963527515.1. Classification (NCBI taxonomy): domain Bacteria; kingdom Bacillati; phylum Actinomycetota; class Actinomycetes; order Micrococcales; family Cellulomonadaceae; genus Cellulomonas; species uncultured Cellulomonas sp. The sequence continues at coordinate 7,832 of NZ_CAURTV010000129.1, forward strand.
ACCCGCTCGTCCAGCACCTGGGCCTCGGCGGTCCCCGTCCACCGCAGCTGCACATCGACCGCCCCGTCGTCGGTCACGTCCCCGGCGATCACCACCCGGTCGTCCGTGCGCGGGAGCACCGCCGCGTCCGCCCCGCACCACCGCTCGCGCGCGTTCCCGACGATCGCGAGCGGCTCCCCGGGGCTGACCGCGAGCCCGGCGTCGGCGGACGCGAGGACTGCGTAGAGCACGTACTGCCCGTCGGGGAGCGCCTTGGCCACGTCGGGTCCATCGCACGCGGCCAGGGTGATCGCCGATCCCGCGCCCACGGAGTACGGCCCGGCGTTGTCCACGCCGAAGTCGACAGCCTCGGACGCGACCGCCACGACGACCCCGTCCGTCGCCACCACCACGTCGATTGCGTCCTGCAGCCGGACTCCCTCGCCGACCTTCACCTCCAGCGTCACGGGCATCGCCGAGTAGGTCTGCTGCGGATACCTGTCCAGCGTGGCGCCGAGCGTGATCGGCGAGGCGGCCGCGGGCTGCTCGACCGTCCAGCCGCACTCGCCCGGCGCGGCCGCCGGATCCGCCGTGGGCAGGGTCGTCGCCACCTGGTCGGCCGGCAGCCGAGTCACGTCCGCGCCGCCGGGTGCGCGGGCCGCCGTCCGGT
>NZ_CAURTV010000130.1:0-8427 GCF_963527515.1 uncultured Cellulomonas sp.
GCCGGCCCCGGTCGCGGAGCCCGACGCCCTGTTCTGACCCGCTCCCGCGAGCCGCGGAAACAGCCGCCCGCAGACGGTGACGTCCCGGCCCGCGGTCGCCGCCGTGCGCCCGATGGCGTCGGCGTGACGACTTCGTCGCGCCCGCCGCTGCAGCGGGCGAGCACGGCCCGTGCGAGCGGCCGCTGCGGGCGTCGGTCAGTGGGCCTGGCGCTCGCCGGTCAGGATCTCGACGGCGCCGGTCGACGCCTCCTGCACGTACTCCGCCACCCAGCCGACCGGGGCGGTGCCCCAGGACGACGCGACGGAGCTCACCGGGAACACGACCAGGTCGTGCTCGGGGTGCGTCAGGACCAGCTCCGGGGAGCCGTCGTCGTGCGCGGAGCCCCACACCAGGCCCGGCACCCGCTGCGCCACCAGGTCACCGAGCGAGACGCCGAACGCGTGCACCAGCGACTCGGGGTCGGCGCGGTCGCGCGCGTCGGACTGCAGCCAGATCGCCTGGACGCGGTCGAACAGGTCGCCGAGCGTCTGCGTGTCGACGGTGCCGGCGCACAGGCCGGAGATGATCTCGCGGTGCTGCGCGGCCCACACCAGCTCGGCGGCGTTCAGCGGCTCGATCCGCACGGAGCGGGTCTCGTCCGCGGGGGCGTGCGGGTGCGGCAGCACGGACCCGTCGTCCGGTCTGGCTGCGCGTCGGAACAGTCCCATGCAGGTGAGTATCGACCTGCGACCCCCCGCGCTTGACGCGACTGGCCGTAGTCGCCCGGTCGCAACGGTCGTATCCCGGGGCAACCGAGCCCCGCACGCACGAGGGCCGCGCCGACCCGGAGGTCGACGCGGCCCTCGTCAGGTGCCTCAGCGCTGGACGGTCAGCGTGTGCGACGCGGCCGTCGGCAGGTAGCCGGCGTCCCCCTTGTAGGTGGCCATGACCACGCCGGACCGCTGCGCGGCCGGCAGGGTCACCGTGGCCGTGCCTGCGGTGAGCGGCACGGTGGCCACCCGGCTCAGGCCGACCATGACGACGACCGACCCGGTGGGCGTCGGGGCGCCCTTCGGGCCGGTGACCTTCACGGTCACCTGCTGCTGCGTGCCCTTGGCCACCGTCCACGTGCTCGACGACAGCGACACGGTCGACGCCACGGGGGTGACCGTGAACCAGCGCTGCGCCTGCGACCCGGACACGTCCGCGTTGCCGGAGTACACCGCCGTGAGGTGGTGGTTGCCCGCCGCGAGCGTGCCCGGCAGGACCACGTCGGCCACGCCACGCAGACCGGTGACGGTCAGCGTGCCGGTGGCGACGGTGACCCCGCGGTCCTTGATCTCGACCGTGCCGGTCGGCGGTGCCGTCTCACCCCTGACCACGACCGCCGCGCGGGTGGTCGACCCGTACGGGGCCGACGTCCGCGACAGCGACAGCGTGGTCGTCGAGGTCGACTTGGCGACGTCCACCGGCACGACGGCCGAGGTCGACGGCGCGAACAGCCCGGTGTCGGACGCGAAGGCGGCGCTCAGCGAGTGCGCGCCCGCGCCGAGCTTGACCTTGATGCTCGCCTTGCCGTTCGTCACCGGGGCCGAGCCGATCTCGGTCTGCCCGTCGAGGAAGGTCACCGTGCCGGTGGCCTCGGCCGGGGCGACGCCTGCCTTGAGCGTGAGCTCCTGGCCGGCCTTCTTGCCGCCCGTGACGGCGAGCGTCGTGGTCGTCGCCGTCGGCGTCGGGACCGTGACGTCCACCAGCTGCACCCGGGAGACCGGGTCGGCGTTGTGGTGCTGGAACACCAGCAGCTGACCGTCCGCCGCGCCCGTCCCCTTGTGCACGGGGATGGTGACGCCGTCGTCGCCGAGCGTGGAGAACGAGCCCGGGATGTCGTTGTCGAACCAGAACGGCGGGTCGTACGGGTTCACCGTGAACGACTCGGCCGAGTCCAGCACGCCGGTCTCGTCCGCCGCGTAGTCGGAGTAGGTCCAGACGTCGATCGTCGGGGTCGACCCCGCGGGGATGCCGGCCCACTCGAGGCCGATCGGTGCGACCAGCACGTTGCTGTCGAAGACACCGGTGTCGATGTCGCCGAAGAACCCGTTGACCGGCTGGAGGTCGAGGTTCTCGCCCGTGTTGTAGTCGAACGTCGCGGCGACCGTGACGTCGGAGTCGGCGTTGAGCTTCTGGACCACCGTCTCGAGGTCGTAGGCGCCGTCACCGTCGATGTCGATGTCGATCACCGGGATCACGTACTGGCCGAGCGTGGCCCACTCCCCATCGGTGGCGATGCCGATGCCGAGCAGCCCCGTGGAGGGGTCACCGCCGGCGGCGGCGATCTGCGGTGCCGTCGACGCCCAGCCCACGTACCGGATGTCGCCGGCCGCGGTGGCCGACGGCGACGTGCGGAGCCCCGGGACGTCCTCGAGCTTGGGGCTCGTGGCGGCGAGGTTCAGCGGGGTGGTCAGCGAGTACCAGCCGCCCGCCGCGACGCCGCGCCCGGAGATGGCGAGGTCGGCCGTGGCTGCCGCCGCGTCGGCGAAGGCCACCGGCGAGGCGGTCAGGTCGGAGACCAGCTTCGGTGCGGCCTGCAGCGGCACGCGCAGCTCCTGCGCGCCCGACGTGAGGACGAGCCGTCCCGAGACCTCGGCGACGTACTCGCGCGGCACGCCCGCCTGGAGCTCGGCCGACGTCGGGTCGAGCTCGCGCTCCAGCGTCGTCGGGTCGGCCGTCAGGGTGAGCGTGACGATCGCGGACCTGCCCGCCGCCAGGGTGATCGACGCCGGGGAGGCCGTGATGGTGGCGCCGCCCGCCGTCGACGAGCTGGTCACGGCGGTGGTGTACCGCTTGCTCGTCGTGCCGAAGTTCTTCACCGTGACGGTCTTCGTGGCGACGACCGTCTCGGCACCGACCTCCACGACGCCCCAGGCGACCGAGGTCTGGTCCGGGTTCTGCGTGTTGTACGCGATGACGTCGGTGGCCACCGCGTCGAACGCGTCGACGCGACCGGCACCGACGCGCTCCGGCCCGTAGGCCGTGCCCGTCCCGTCCGGACCCGTCCAGATGTCGTGCGTCGCGGTGTTCACCACGGCGGACTTGACCTGCGCGGCCTCCCAGCTGGGGTGGGCGGCGCGGACCAGGGCGGCGATGCCGGCCACGTGCGGGCTGGACATCGACGTGCCGGACAGCGAGTTCGAGTCCGTGCCGGCGCCCGAGGCGGCCGACAGGATCTGCGTGCCGGGAGCGGCGACGTCGGGCTTGCCGTGGCCGAGGGAGCCGTGGACCCCGCGCGACGAGCCGGAGTTGAGCATGTCGCCGGCGATGTCCTCGACGACCGTGCCGGACAGCCCGGGGCCGATGCGGACCGTGAGCGTGCCCGCCTCGATCTCCGGGAGGAGCGCGTCGGTGGTCGAGGCCGTCATCTGGAAGCCGGGGATGGCGGCGTTGCCCGCGATGCCGGCCGCGAACGGGATCAGCTCGGTGGGCAGCAGCACGCCGACGGCTCCGGCAGCGGTGGCGTTGTTGAACCGGACGGCCGAGCCGCAGCGGCGGGCCGTGTCGTCGTCGTTCCACCACAGGTACGCGATCTTGCCCGCGACGGCAGCGGCCTGCGCGGCGGTGAACGCGGTGCAGCCGTCGAAGTTGGCGCCCGGGTTGCCGACGGGTGCCGTGACGTCCGGGCCCCCGTAGGCGACCGAGTTCTGGCCGGAGTGGATGCCGACGAGCGCCGGGTTCGCGGCCGTGAGCACCTCGACACCGTCGTAGGTCTGCGGGGCGCCGACCGAGTTCGCGACGGTGAGGGCGCTGGGCGCGTTGCCCGGGCTGCCGCCGATGTCGGTGATGTCACCGGCGTTGCCCGCCGACATGACCATGACCGTGCCGAGCGCGGTGAGCTGGGCGATGAGCAGGTTGTCGGGGTCGTCGGCCGGGGAGCCGTCACTGCCGAGCGACATGTTCACCACGTCGAGCCGGTCGCTCAGGTCGCCGTCGGCGTTCGGGTCGGCCGCGCGGTCGAGGGCCAGGGAGGTGAGGTTGGTCGAGCCACCGATGTCACCGAATACCTTGAGCGCGTAGATCCCGGCGCCGGGTGCGGTGCCCGGACCGACGCGCCAGTCGGAGACGTCGGTCAAGCCGGCGTAGTCGCCCTCGAACGTCGTGCCGTCGGGCAGCACGCCGTAGCCCGCCGCGGTGCCGGAGACGTGGGTGCCGTGGCCGCTGTTGTCGGACAGGTACGTGGAGTCGATCGGGTTCTCGTCCGGCGCGGGGACCGTGGTCGCGCCCGGCAGCTCGGAGTCGGGGTCGGCGTCGTACAGGGGGCCGGCGAAGTCGTACCCGCCGATGAACTTGGCGGGGTCGTACAGGCCCTCGGGGATCGGGCCGGAGCCGTCGGCGCCGTACGCCGCCTCGTACGCCTCGAGGGTGCCCGGTCCGCCGAAGTCGGCGTGCGTGTAGTCCAGACCGGTGTCGATGACGCCGACGCGGACGCCCTCGCCCGTCTGCCCGGTGTCCTGCCACACCTGCAGCGCGCGGGTGAACTCGACGCTGTTCGCGTTGTCCACCGTCTTCGGGGTCACGCGGTAGACGGCGACCACGTCGGGGGAGTCGGCCAGCGCGCGGACCTGCGCGGCGTCGCCGGTGACCAGCGTGCCGGCGACGAGGTTGGTGAGCGTGGCGATCTGCTTCGGCGCGGCGGAGGCCGAGCGCGCGGTGGCCTGCTGCGGGACGACCTCGGCGGCGAGCGCCTCGGTGTCCGCGGCCGCGGCCTTGACGTCGGCGGTGCTGCCACCCTCGGCGGTGACGTCGCTGCCGGACTTGGCGTCGAGCTGGACGAAGGCCGTGACCGGCCCGGTCGCCTTCACCAGGTCGCGGGCGAGCTTGCCGTCGAGCCGGCCGTCGATCGCCTGGGCGTCGCCCGCTGTCGGGCGGTCCGGAGGTGGTGCCGCGGACGCGCCCCCGGCGCCGAGCAGTGCGGTGGTGACCGCGACAGACAGTGCGGTGACGGCGGCGAGGACGGGTCGACGTGGCATGTGCGCATCCCTGGCTTCGAGGAGGACCGGCGAGCGTGTGCCCGCGACGTGACGGCAGTCACACGTCGGCGCACGCCCGGCGAACGTTACTGGCAGGTAGGCCTTTCGTCACCCTCTGGTGCATTCGACCTCTTAGCGCAGGGGGACGAACGTGTACGAGCCGTGCGTGCTGACCTCGGTCCGGCCGGCCCGGCGGACCACCAAATGCATGGTGGAGCGCACCGGGATCACCATGCGGGAGTCGTCGGCCAGCTGGTCGACGAGCTCGGAGGGCAGCCGCTTCGGCGCCGCCGAGACGAGGATCCTGTCCCAGCCGCCGTCTACCGGCCGCCCGAGCTGGCCGGGGGTCGCGCGCTCGATCCGGGCCCACGGCAGGCCGCACGCGTCGAGGTTCGCGGCACCCCACTCGGACAGCGCCGGGTCCAGCTCGAGCCCGAGCACGTCGCCCCCGGGTCCGACGAGCCGCGCGAGCAGGGCCGCCGTCCACCCCGACCCGGAGCCGACGTCCAGCACGCGCGCGGCGACCGGGACCTGGAGCAGGCGCAGCATGGCGGCGACCGTGCTCGGCTGCGAGCTCGTCTGGCCGTGCCAGAGCGGCAGCGGGTGGTCCTCGTGCGCCCGTGCCCGCTGCTCCTCGGGCAGGAACCGCTCACGGGCGAGCTCGCGCATCGCCGCTGCCACGTCGTCGGCGCGTGTCGGGTCGTCACGCTGGCCCATGGCATGAGCCTACGATCGGCGGTCCAGCGCAGGGAGGCGTGCATGAGCGACTACGACGTCGTGGTCGTCGGGTCCGGGTTCGGCGGGTCGGTGGCCGCGCTGCGCCTCGTCGAGAAGGGCTACCGCGTCCTGGTGCTCGAGGCCGGCCGCCGGTTCACCGACCAGACGCTGCCGCGCACCTCCTGGGACGTGAGCCGGTTCCTGTGGGCGCCACGGCTGGGCTGGCTCGGCATCCAGCGGATCCACGTGCTGCCGGACGTCGTGGTGCTCGCCGGTGCGGGCGTCGGCGGAGGCTCGCTGGTGTACGCCAACACGCTCTACCGGCCGTCGTCGGACGACTTCTACGCTGATCCGCAGTGGGCACGGATCACCGACTGGCGCGCGGAGCTCGCGCCGTTCTACGACCAGGCCAGCCGCATGCTCGGTGTCGTCGACAACCCCACGTGCACGCCCGCCGACGAGGTCGTGCGCAAGGCGGCCGAGGACCTGGGTGTCGGCGGGACCTTCCGGCTCGCACCGGTCGGCGTGGTGTTCGGGTCGCCCGGGGTCGCGGTCCCGGACCCGTTCTTCGGGGGCGCGGGTCCGGAGCGCCGCGGCTGCCTGCAGTGCGGCGAGTGCATGACGGGCTGCCGCCACGGCGCCAAGAACACGCTGCCGACCAACTACCTGTACCTCGCCGAGCGCGCAGGCGCGCGGGTGGTCGCGGAGACGACCGTGACGTCGGTCCGTCCGCGAGGGCGGCACTGGGAGGTGCGGACGGGGCGGACCGGCAGGCGCGGGGGAGAGCGGACCGTGACCGCCGACCAGGTGGTGGTCGCGGCCGGCACGTGGGGCACGCAGGAGCTGCTGCACCGGATGAAGGCGGACGGCGTCCTGCCCGCGCTGTCGGACCGGCTCGGCGCCCTGACGCGGACCAACAGCGAGCAGCTCGGCGGTGCGGCCACGCGCTGGCGCGGCTGGCGGCAGCGGCCGGACATGACGCGCGGGGTGGCCATCACCTCCTCGGTCTACCTCGACGAGCACACCCACCTCGAGCCGGTCCGCTACGGCCGCGGCTCGAACCTCATGGGTCTGCTGAGCACGGTCCTCACGGACGGCGGCGGGCGCGTGCCGCGGCCGGTGCGCTGGCTGGGCACCGCCCTGCGCCACCCCGGCCGGCTGGCTTCGCTCCTGCTCGGCCTGGGCAGCTGGTCGCAGCGCACCGTGATCGGCCTGGTGATGCAGACGGGCGGGGCGTCGATCACCGTGCGACCGCGCCGGACCTGGCGCGGCACCACGCGGCTGACCTCGTCGCCCGGCGAGGGCGAGCCCAACCCCACCTGGATCCCGGTGGCCAACGCGGCCTACCGCAGGATGGCCGTGCACCTCGGGGGGTTCGCGGCCAGCAGCGTGGGGGAGATCGTCGACGTGCCCATGACGGCCCACTTCCTCGGCGGCTGCACCATCGGGGCCACGGCGGACGACGGTGTGGTCGACGCCTACCACCGCGTCTTCGGGTACCCCGGCCTGCACGTGGTGGACGGCTCGGCGATCTCCGCCAACCTGGGCGTGAACCCGTCGTTGACCATCACCGCCCAGGCGGAGCGGGCGTTCTCCCTGTGGCCGAACGCGGGGGAGCCCGATCCGCGGCCGGCGCTCGGGGAGCCGTACGAGCGGCTGCGGCCCGTCCGGCCGGTGCGGCCCGCGGTGCCGGCGTCGGCCCCCGGGGCGCTGCGCCTGACGGTCCTCTAGGCGTTCTGCCGCACCACGGGGATCATCCCGGTGCGCGGGACGTCGGCGGCCGACGGGGCCGGGACGAACTTGGGCTTGCGGCCGGGACGGCCGCGCTCGCGGCGCATCTCGATGCCCTCGAGCGTGGTCGCCCGCCACACGGCGCCGCCGTTGAGCCGGCCGTCGGGCTGGGGCAGCCACGGCACCTTGCGGGAGAGCCAGACCCGGATCGTGGCGTGCTCGACCCCCAGGCGCTCGGCGAGCCGGGCGATGTCGTAGAGGTCGTCGAGGCCCGGCGCCGGCGGGGCGGGGGTCGACGCAGGAGCGGGCAGTTCGAGGGGCACGCCGGAATCGTAGCCGCCCGGAGCCTGTGAATTCCGTGACGGAGCCGTGACGGGATTCACACGAGATCTCCCCCACGATCGGGCCTCAAGTGTCAGGGTCGACCGTCCGAAGAACTTAACGTGTTACGCGTGAGTAACAAGATTCCGTCCCGAGGTCGGCCCACAGGTGGCCGGCACGCTGCGTCGCGCCCTGCGCCGGCGCGTGCTGCCGCCCACCCCGTCCGCCTCGCGCAGGGTGGTGTCGTCGCGGCGCTCGCCCTGAGCATGTGCGCCATGGTGGCCGTGTCGGCGAATGCCCGTGACGGTGGGAGCGCGCTCACCCCCCTCGCCGTCGCCTCGCCGACCAGCCAGGTGGAGCTCGCCCGGGCCGGTGCGGTCGACGTCGCCGTCGACGCGGTCGAGGTCGCCCACACGGTCCAGGCGGAGGCGACCCAGGTCGCCGTCGACGCGGCCCAGCTCGAGGCCCTGGACGCCGCGACGACTCGTCTGGACGAGCTCGTCGACGCCGCGACGGCCGACGCCACGGTGGACGCGCGCGGCGCGGCCACCTCCCGGTCGGCCGAGCGCGCCGAGCCCACCGAGCCCACGGAGCCCTCGGCGGTGCCGGTCGCCCCGGCGGCGGCGTCCGACGAGGCCACCCCCGACCCGGCCACCG
>NZ_CAURTV010000131.1:0-8158 GCF_963527515.1 uncultured Cellulomonas sp.
TGAGGTTCGGGGCAGCGGGCGTCGACGCCGCCGTCGGGCTCGTCCTGCCCTGCACGGCACCTGCCGGGCCGCCGGCCGCCGGGGTCGTCGTGCTGGCGTCCGGCACCGAGGCGCCGGACGTGGCGGGGCTGCTCGCCTCCCGCGGCGTCACCGTGCGCGCCGCCGCCGGTGACATGAGCGCGCTGGTGCCTGCGGACCCGACGGCGGACGACCTCCTCGCCTGGACGACGGACCCCGTCCTGCCGGTGTGCGCGACCCTCGAGACCGACGGTACGGCGGCGCCTCTGCTGCGGACGGACACGGGCAGCCAGGCGCTCGGGACGACGGTCGGTGCGGGCGTGCGCGACGGGCGCGGCGGCTTGCTCGTCCTCGGCATCGACGTCCTCGCCTCGCCCGAGGTCCTGCTCAACGCGGTGGTCTGGGCGGCCCGGCCGGCGGCTCCCACCGCGACGGCGGCCGAGCGGACCGACCTCGCGGCTCACCCGGCGTGGACGCGGCTCAAGCGCGACGTCACCGAGCTCCAGGCGATGCAGGTCAAGGACGGGTCGGTGCCCGACGCGGCCGACCACACCCGAGCCCGCGAGCTGGTGCACGGGATCAGCCTCGCGCTGGACGAGCTGACCCCCGCGCTCCCGCACGACGAGGACTACCTCACGGCGGTCGGCAAGGACCTGACGCGGTGGTCGGACGCCGGGTTCGGGGTGCCCGACTTCCTCGACTCCCTGGTCGCGTTCCAGCCGCAGCAGCTCCGCGTCGACGGGCTGCCGCACCTGGTCCTGTTCCCCATGTACACGCAGAACGGCAGCACCGACCGCCGCGTCGAGGCCGTGCTGCTGCAGGTGCGCTGGCCCGAGCTGATCGCCCGCCTGGAGGCCGAGCAGTTCAGCAACGCGCTCTTCGTCCCGGTGACCTTCCTCGACTTCACGGCCGGGTACGACACCAACTCCGCGGTGCTGTTCCCGGAGACGGTCGCGGTGCGGGAGGTCCCCCCGTTCACCTGGGGCGCCATCTTCGCGGACCGGGAGGCCGCCCGGTTTCGTCGGGTGGTCCGCGCCGCGGCGGACACGACGCGCCTGGCGCTCCCGCCGGACGCCGCGCGGCTGCTGGCCGACCAGCGGCTCGCCGAGGAGACGTTCGTCCTGTGGGACCTGGTGCACGACCGCACCCACATGCGCGGCGACCTGCCGTTCGACCCGTTCATGATCAAGCAGCGGATGCCGTACTTCCTGTACTCGCTGGAGGAGCTGCGCTGCGACCTCACCGCCTTCCGCGCGGCCGTGCGCCTGGAGCAGGAGGGCGTCGCGCACGCGCGGTACGTGCAGTACGCCATCCTGTTCGACCGCCTCTTCCGGTTCCCCGTGACCGGGTCTCGCGTGCGCAACTACGACGGCCTCGGCGGGCAGCTGCTCTTCGCCTGGCTGCACCAGCACCACGTCCTGCACTGGACGGACTCCCGGCTCACCATCGACTGGCCGCAGCTGCCCGACGCGGTCATCGCGCTGGCCGAGCAGATCGAGCAGCTGTACTGGCGCTCGATCGACCGGCCGAAGACGGCGCACTGGCTCGCGGCCTACGCGCTGGTGTCCGGCACCGTGACGCCGCACCCGGCGTCGGCGTGGGCGCGCGGCGACCTGCCGCTGGAGGGGCCGCCGAAGGGTCTCACCGACGCGGTGCTGGACGACGAGTTCCCGCTGTCGATGTTCTACGAGGCGCTGTCCCGCAAGATCGGGGACGTCGTGGCGTCCACCAGCGGCATCACAGGTAGTTGACCGGGGTCCGAGGGTCGGGCGCGATCGGGTCCTCGTGCGCCGGGCCGTTGCCCGTGTCCCGCGGGGGGTCGGCAGCGACCACGCGGTCGCACATCGCCTCGACCTCGGCCCAGAACGCGTCGTCGCTCCAGTACCCCGTGTGGCTGAGCACCCTCGGCAGCGGCTGGTCGACCACGTAACGGTGCGTGGGCGGGTCGACCAGCTCGAGGTCGACGCCGGGGTGGATCGTGGAGTCGCCGGTCCGCACCGCGCCGCCGATGTAGTCCGTCGCGTAGTAGACGTTCTGCCAGAGCACGGGGCCGATGCCGGCCCGTCCGTCGGCGATGCCCGCCAGGAACCCGTCGCTGAACAGCGCGGGGAACGCCCAGCGGTACAGCTTGCCCAGCGGTGAGCCGAGGGTCACGACGCCGACGGTCGGCTCCCCGTCCGCGCGGCCGGGGGAGCGTCGCCCGACCACCGCGGCGGCGATGACGCTGCCCTGGGAGTGGGCGGTGAGGACCACGCGTCCGCCGTTGTCGTGCAGCCGCCAGATCCGGCGGGTGAGCTCCGGGACGGCCCGCTCGGCGTAGGCCGGTGGCGCGAACGGGTGGAACGCCCGGGGGAAGAAGCTGCCCACGTCGAACAGGGATCCCAGCACGCGGCGCCAGCGTTCGTTGCGCCACGCGCTGGCCAGCACCAGCACGTACAGCGGCGGGAAGGCGACGGCGACGGTGGTGCCGACGTCGACGAGGAACATCGGGGTGCCGCTGTCCAGGATCCAGACCCGGGTGAGGAACACGGCCAGCCCGACCACGCCGGCCATCGTCATGACGACGAGCGGGATGGCCACGGCACGCGAGTGGTCGCCGACGAAGCGCATCATGGCCACCTTGCGGACCCAGCGCGTCGGCCGGCCGCCGCGCTCCGGGCCGCCCTTGCCGAACAGCGGCGGGTCGAACGCGGACCTCCACCACCCCGGCTCGGTCCGCGGTGCGGCGGCCTGCGCCACCAGGGGGATGCCCGTCGCCTCGTACTGGTCGCGCAGGCGTGCCTCGACCGCCGGGGCGTCGACCCTGCGGCTGCGGCCCACCGCCACCCACATGCCGATGCCGAACGCGACGAACAGCGCGACCAGGCCGAGGGAGAGCAGGGAGGCCAGCGAGCCGACCGCCTCCGGGATGTAGATGGCCGCGGGGTCGGCCACGCCCCCGTCCACCGGTCCGAAGCCCCAGGTGACCGTGCCGAGCACCCGGCCGACGTACACGATCGCGGACAGCAGCACGGTGTTGGCGACGATGAGCGCGACGGTGTTGAGCACGAACGGCGCGGCCCACGGGAACAGGCTGATCCGGGGGATGGTCCGGTCCTGCGCCCGCAGCTGGCGCGCCTTGACCAGCCGGAAGATCCAGGCACCAACCTGCTGGGCAGCCAGCGGCAGGAGCAGGAAGAGGCTCGCGCCCCAGACCAGGTTCACCGCCCAGCGCGACCCCGGCAGCATCCCCGCCGGTCCCGGGCCGGTGGGAAGCGACGCCGCGGCGACGGCGGCCAGCACCAGCGCACCGAGGGTGATCACCAGGACGGCGGTCGCGAGGGCCGGACGCGCGTCGTCGAACGCCAGGAGAACCATCACCACCAGGAGCCCCGCTCCGGCGACGATCGCCGCGGTGCGTCCGAGCGTGCCCGCGGTGCCCGCCCCGCCGAGCGCGGCCACCGACCACCCCAGCAGGAGGCCGACCACGCCGAGGCACGCGGACAGGTGCAGGCGGGACAGGAAGACGTGCCACAGCAGGCCCGACCAGAAGTCGGGGTGCCGCAGCCCGCCCTCCTGCGCAGCGGCGCACCGGCGCGACGGCTCCGGACCGCGGTCCACCCCGGGCGCACCGAGGTCCGACTGGTCGGCGCTGATCGGGGTCGGTGGCTCGACGCGCTCGTACGAGGACCGCGTGTGCCGGGCCAGCAGGGCGAACACCAGCGCGACGAGGGTGGCGGCCGCGGCGCCGACGAGGATGCGGTGACCCGGCTGGTCCACCGGCAGCCACCGGTCGAGCGTCGGTGTCCACCACGTCGTGCGCCGGCACCGCTGCGAGCCGCCGCACTGGTACGCCACGACGTCGGTGAGCAGCATGGTGACCATCACGGCGGTGCTCAGGGTGAGCGCCAGGGCCGCCAGCCGCGCGAACCACCGGAACACCCAGATGGTGGCCGGCTCGTCGACCTCCTGGTCGCCGGACATGACCCAGCGGCGGGCCATCCAGCCGGCCATGTTGGCGAACATCGACGGCAGCAGGAGCGCCCACAGCGCCCGGGTGCGGCTCCGCGAGGTCAGCCCGCCCCAGGAGTACGCCTCGCGGTGCCGGTCGCGGGCGTCGCGCGTCCGGAAGAACCCCGCCACCCGGTCGCCGGCGACGCGGGTGGGCGCGAGGTCGCCCAGCATCGACTCCGGGCTGGTGCCACCCACGCCGTGCACCCGGATCTCGGTGAGCCCGTCGAGCGGTACCGGTTCGGGCACGAGGCCCGCCGATCCCTGAGCGAGCGCCATGGCAGCCTCCAGCGGCCGAAGAGAAGTCCTGCGGACAGGAGCGATCAGGTCGCTGCGCAGATACGGTCGGCGAGCAGCCGGAGCTGGTCAGCGGGCACGCCGGGCGGCGTGCCCGGTTCGTCCCCGTTCCGGAGGGTATCGGCTGGGTCAGCCGATCGTCACCAGGTCCCGCACGTCGTCGTCCGGGAGCACGTCCGCGATCGCGGTCACCTGGAGCTCGACGAGGTCGGCGTACCCGTGGTGCACGTTGAGGAACGCGGTGTCCGACGCGTCGCGGCCGGTGGCGATCCGCACCAGGCTGGTGCGCGGGGCCAGCGTGGTGGCGTCGACGACGTACCACTGGCCGTCCAGGTTGGCCTCGGCCACGGCGTGGAAGTCCATGGGCGACAGGCCCGGGGCGTAGACCGAGACCAGCCGGGCTGGGATGTCCAGCGCGCGCAGGAGCGCGATGACCAGGTGGGCGTAGTCACGGCAGACGCCCTTGCGCGCGAGCAGCGTCTGCACCGCCCCGTCGGTGGGCAGGCTGGAGCCCGGGACGTAGGAGAGGCGGGACCCGACCCAGGAGCTCACCGCTGAGAGCAGGTCGTACCCGCGCAGGCCGGCGAACTCGGCGTAGGCCGTGGGACCGAGCGTGTCCGACTCGCAGTACCGGCTCGGCCGCAGGTAGCGCAGCAGGTCCGCCTCGTCGGACGTCACCGGCGTGGCCCGGCCGTCGACGGACGCGGAGTAGTCCAGCACGAGACGCCCGACCTCCGCCTGGACCACGTGGAGCCGCGTCCCGTGGTGGTCGGGTACCTCCTTCGCCTCGACAGGCGCGCCGTCGAGCGTGATGCGCAGGGTCTCGCGGGCGGCCACCTGCGTGGAGACGGCCAGCTCGAACGCGAGGGTGGCGGGAGAGGTGACGTCGAGGGACAGGTGGGCGCTCAGGTCACGATGCACGCGCCCATGGTGGTGCACCGGTGCGCGCACCGCCTCCCGGGCCTACCAGGCGGAACGGACGTAGTCCTTGAGGAAGCAGCCGAACAGATCCTCGCCGGCCTCGCCGCGCACGATGGGGTCGTACACGCGGGCGGCCCCGTCGACCAGGTCGAGCGGGGCGTGGAAGCCCTCCTCGGCCAGCCGGACCTTGGTCGGGTGGGGGCGCTCGTCGGTGATCCAGCCCGTGTCGACGCTGGTCATGAAGATGCCGTCGGTGGCCAGCTCGGTGGCGCTGGTCCGGGTGAGCATGTTGAGGGCGGCCTTCGCCATGTTGGTGTGCGGGTGGCCGGGACCCTTGTACCCGCGGGAGAACACGCCCTCCATGGCGGAGACGTTCACCACGTAGGAGCGCTCCGGTGCGCGCAGGGCGCCACGCAGGCGGCTGACCAGCAGGAACGGAGCCGTCTGGTTGCACAGCTGGACCTCGAGCAGCTCCATCGGGTCGACCTGGTCGACGGTGTGCACCCAGCTGTTGGTCTCCGCGGTGTCCGGCACCAGCCCGCCGGCGTCGATCGCGGTGCCGGCGACGAGCCGCTCGAGCGAGGCGTGCTCCGCGGTGAGGGCGAGCGCGTCCACGCCGGCAGCCGTGCTGGTCAGCTCGGTCACGGACCCGGCGAGCGCCACGGGGTGCGCACTGCTGGTGCGACCGAACGTCGTGATCTGGGGCAGGGGGCGGTCGGGCAGCGGCTCGAGCTCCGCGTCGGCCAGGTGCGTGTACGCACCGGGGGAGCGGCGGACCGTCTGGGCGGCGTTGTTGATGAGGATGTCGAGCGGGCCCTGCGCGGCGACCGAGTCGGCCAGTGCGACCACCTGGGCCGGGTCGCGCAGGTCGATGCCGACGATGCTCAGGCGGTCCAGCCAGTCGGCGCTGTCCGGCATCGCCGCGAACCGCCGGGCCGCGTCGCGGGGGAAGCGGGTGGTGATCGTGGTCGCCGCCCCGTCGCGGAGCAGGCGCAGGGCGATGTACATGCCGATCTTGGCGCGCCCGCCGGTGAGCAGGGCGCGCTTGCCGGTCAGGTCCGCGCGCGCGTCGCGCTTGGCGTGGTTCAGCCGCGCGCACGCCGGGCAGAGCTGATGGTAGAACGCGTCGACGTCGACGTACGGCTCCTTGCAGATGTAGCAGGGCCGCGCCCTCAGGAGCGTGCCGGCGGTGGCCCCCTGCACGGAGGAGACCAGCGGGATGCCCTGGGTCTCGTCGTCGATGCGGCCCGGGCTGCCGGTGGCCGTCGCGTGGATCACCGCGCGGTCCGCGGTGCTGATCGCGTCGCGCTTCTCGGCACGGCGCTGCTTCTTGGCCGCCTTGAACAGGGCCGAGGTGGCGCGCCTGGCCAGGGCCAGGTGGGGGTGGTCCGAGGGCAGCCGGCTGATCTGGTCCGCCACGCGCAGGAACACGTCCAGCTCGGCGGCGTCGACTCCGTCGAGGGTCTCGGCAGGGGTGCTCAGGGCAGTCATCGTGCGGTTCCTAGCTGGTCGTCAGGGGTGGCCGACGGGCAGGGGAGCACGAGAGCCGGGCAGGCGGGGATGGGTCGATCCTACCCGGCGTCGCGAAGTCGCCCGTGGACCCCGCACACTCCATGCGTGGACGACGACCCGATCGAGCGGCTGCTGGCGGACCCGCCGGACCTGCCGGTGCGCCACGGGCTGGGCGACGTCGTCGCGGCGGTCCGGTCGCGAGGGGCCGTCGTGGTGCAGGCGCCTCCTGGCACCGGCAAGACCACCCTCGTGCCGCCTGCGGTCGCGGCGGCGGTCCGCGGACGGGTCGTGGTCACCCAGCCGCGACGGATCGCCGCCCGTGCCGCGGCACGCCGGCTGGCGCACCTGCTGGGCGAGCCCGTCGGGCTGACCGTCGGGTTCTCGGTCCGCGGCGAGAGCCTGTCCAGCGCGGCGACCCGGATCGAGGTGGTGACCACGGGGGTGCTCCTGCGCCGCCTCCAGCGCGACCCGGAGCTGCCGGGTGTCGGCGCCGTGGTCCTCGACGAGGTGCACGAGCGCCACCTCGTCGACGACCTGGCGCTCGCCCTGCTGGTCGACGTCCGGGCGCACCTGCGCGAGGACCTCGTGGTCGTGGCCATGTCGGCGACGGTCGAGGCGGCTCGCACCGCCGGGCTGCTCGGCGGTGGGAGCCCGGCACCGGTGGTCCAGGTCCCGGGTGCCCTGTTCCCGGTGGACGAGGTCTGGTGCCCCGCTCCGTCCCGCGTGGTGCGCACGGACGACCGGGGCGTGACCCCCGCGTTCCTCGACCACGTCGCGGCGACCGTGCGGCGCGCCCTGGCGGAGCGTGCGGGCGACGTCCTCGTGTTCGTGCCCGGGGCGGGGGAGGTGGACGGCGTCGCACGGCGGCTCGGCGGTCTCGACGTGGACGTGCGTCCGCTGCACGGCCGGCTGCCCGCTCGCGAGCAGGACCTGGCCCTGCGCCCCGGCGTGCGGCGGCGCGTGGTGGTGTCCACCGCGGTGGCGGAGTCGTCCCTCACCGTCCCCGGTGTGCGGCTGGTGGTCGACGCCGGCCTGTCGCGCGAGCCGCGCACCGACCACCGGCGAGGGCTCGCGGGCCTGGTGACGGTCGGCGTGAGCCGCGCGGCGGCCGAGCAGCGTGCCGGACGGGCGGGCCGAGAGGGCCCCGGGGCGGTGTACCGCTGCTGGTCGGAGCACGACCACGCCCGCCTGGTGGCGCACCCGCAGCCCGAGATCCTCACCGCCGACCTCACGGCGTTCGCGCTCGAGCTCGCGTGCTGGGGCAGCCCGGGCGGCACCGGCCTCGCCCTGCTCGACCCGCCCCCGGCGGCGGCGATGGCGGTGGCGGGCGAGACCCTCGCCGCCCTCGGGGCGATCGATGCGGACGGCCACCCGACCGCGCGAGGGCGTGCCGTCTCCGCGGTCCCGGCCGACCCCAGGC
>NZ_CAURTV010000132.1:0-8076 GCF_963527515.1 uncultured Cellulomonas sp.
CAGCTGGACCGCATCCGGCACGCGCTGGCCCTGACCCGGCCCGAGGGCGACCCGCTGCGCCGGCTGCGCGCCCCGCAGATCCCGTCGGGCGCGCTCGTGCTGCTCTTCTCCACGTTCCTCGACGACGAGGCCGCCCTGGTGGCGTCCGTTTGGCGCCGTGCCGGGCACCGCGTGATCGCCGTCGACGTGCTGCCGACCCTGCGCGACCAGCGGCTCGGGGACCGCGAGCGGCTGGCGCTGCGGCTGATCCGGATGGCCCGCGAGGACCGGCTGGCCGAGCTGGCGGACCTCGACGTCGAGCTGGTGACGTGGCGCGACCAGCCACACATCGCGCTCGCGTCCCTGGCGCGGCGGGCGCAGCGGCGGGCAGGTGCGTCCCGATGAGCGAGGTGACCCTCGAGCTGGTCCGGCCCGTCTCGGCGCCGATCCTGCGCGCGGTCCTCGGTGCCCTGTGCGCCGTGACGCTCGTCGTGGCGTTCGCCGGTTCCGGACCCCAGCCGCACGCGGCGGTCGTCGTCGTGCTGGCCGCCCTCGTCGTCGGCACGGTCCTGCTCCCCGGCCTGGGCCTGGCGGCTCTCGTGGCCCTGGTGGCGGGGACACGGCTGCTCGTGGGGGACGCGCCCAGCCTGGGCGTGGTGATGGCGCTGGTCCTGCTGGTGCACCTGACCGTGTGGGCGGGTGCGGTCGCCGCGCGGACGTCGTGGCGGACGCGGACCGAGCTCGCGGTGCTGCTGGTCGGGCTGCGCCAGCTGGCGGTGGTGCAGGCGGGGGCGCAGGTGCTCGCCGTGGTCGCGATGCTGCTGGTCGGTACCGCGCAGGGCGACCTGTGGCGGGCCGTCGCGCTGGTGGCGGCCATCGTCGCCGCGGCCGTGCTGCTGCCGCGGCCGTCCGCCTAGAAGAAGACGACCACCGACACGGCGAACGCGAGGACGAAGGCGCCCGCCAGGACGGTGCGGACGGTCGGGCTCGAGGCGTCGACCCGCGCCTTGAGGCGGCGGTACATCCGCACGTCGAGCTCGCCGAGGGGGATGCTCGCCAGCACCGCGGCGACCAGCGCGACCGCGACCACCCGGTTGTAGCCGATGCCGGGGACGGTGGCGTAGAGCGTGCGGATGACGGGCACGTGCACCAGGTACAGCATGTAGCTGTAGTTGCCGAGCCGGTTGCCCAGCCGCCCGACCGGGGTGTCGCCGAACACCGGCTGCCAGCCCTGGAACCGGGCGAGGGACAGGACCACCAGCGCGCTGCCGAGGCCGAGGCCCCACCGACCGCCGGTGATGCCCTGGGAGCTCCCGTACTGCCACAGCGCGGTGGCGACGATCAGCGCCACGACCGGGTGCGGCGCCCACGTCCGGAGCACGAGCGGCAGCAGCATGCCGAACGCGAAGCCCGTGGTCACGCCGACGAACGGGAGGTCGTGCGCCGGGAAGACGACGATGCTCGGGTCGTCGGGCCACACGACGTTGTGCACGAGGACGAGTCCGAGCCAGGCCACCAGCACGGAGGCCGCGCTGCGCTCGCGCCGCAGGACGATGAGCACCGCCACGAAGACGTAGAACGCGATCTCGAACACCAGCGTCCACTCGACACCGAGCGGGTACGTGCCCCCTCCGTAGGGCAGCAGTGAGAGCGCGAAGCCGTCCACCGGTGGCTTGATGGGCGACCAGATCGCGGCGACGAGCACGAGGGCGACCACGACGAAGAAGGGCGGGTAGATCCGGACGAGGCGGTGCAGGAGGAACTGCGGGGCGTCGTACCGCTGCATCGCCGACGACATCAGGTAGCCGGAGAGCGCGAAGAACAGCGACACCCCGACGGCGCCGAGCCAGCCGGGCACGTACTGCACGGCCCACGCGGTCGGGAGCATGAGCGACTGGTAGACCGCTGCGTGGTAGACCACCACGGCGAGAGCCGCCACGAACCGCAGCCACTGCAGGCTGTACACCCGCCGCGTCTTGACGACGTCCGTGGTGGGCGCGACGACAGCCGCGGCGTCACCGCTCCGGGGCTCGTGGTCCGACACGGTGCGAGACCTTACCGGTGCGCGACCCGATCGAGCCGCCCACAGCCCTCGCCGTGCACACGCGGTCGTCCGGGGACGGCTGTCGCTGCCTACGGTCCTGCCCATGAGAGCTGAGGGCGGACTGCCGCACGTGCTGCAGGCGCTGGACGAGGTGGAGGCTGCCACCCGCACGCTGCGCGGCGCCGCGCAGACGGAGTGGAGGTCCGAGGCCGCCGACCGGTTCCGCGCGGCGCTCGACGAGGCGCAGGACCGGGTCCGTCGGGCCAGGATCGCGATCGAGCACGCGGTGCAACCGGTCGCCGCCGCCGACCTCGACGCCTCGGAGGGCTGGTGAGCAGCGCCACCGAGTGGTCGAGCGGGTACCGCGTCGCCGGTGGTCCGGGGCCGACCGTGGTGGACCTCGAGGAGCTGGCCTTCGCGTGCGGGTTGCTGGCGCGCGCGGCCGACCGGCTCGACTCGGCGGCCTGGCTGCTGCTGCGCGGGTTCCAGGCCGTCGGCCCTGCCACCCGGGCGGGCCTGGCCGGTCAGGAGGCCTTGTGGACCGCCCGCCAGGGCCGGGACTCCCCGGCGCGTGTCGCCGAGCACCTGCGGCAGCTGTCCGCCGCGCTGCGTCGGGTGATCGAGCTCTACGCGGACGCCGAGTCGATGGCGCGCACGGCGATGCGCGTCGGGGTGGTCACCGCGGCGGGCTCCCTGGGGGAGCAGCCCGTCGCAGCAGCTGCGGTCGGAGCGGCGGGGATCGTGCTCGGCGTCGCCGTGGCAGGCAGCGTCGTCGCGGGCAGCGTCGGCCGGACGCTGCTCCTGCGCAGGCCCGACCCGCTGCTGCCGGTGCTGATCCGGGGCGCGGGGGAGCTGCCCGGCCGGCTCACGACGGACGGCCGGGCGGAGCTGGGCATCCTCGCCGCCGCCGCGTTCCTGCGCTCCTCGGCGCCGGGGCGCCAGGTACCGACCCTGAACCCGGTGCCCGACGCCGCGAGGCTCCTGGCCGGTGCTCTGCCTCCGGCCGGTCCCACGGCGCTGCTGGCGAGGGCGAACCCGCCGCAGCTGCCCGTACCGCGCACCGCGGCCGCCGTGCTGGCCAACGTGGGCCGCTCGTACCAGGACGGCACGCAGACCGGCCTCGCCGGGACACCGAAGGGCGTGGTCTCGGTCCAGCAGCTGACCCACCCCGACGGCACGCGCGCGTGGGTCGTCGAGATCCCGGGCACGCAGAGCTGGCTGCCCAACGACGTGACCCCGATGGACCTGACCACCGACCTCCGGCTGCTGGCCGGGCTGACCGACGACGTGACGGAGGCAGTCCTGGGCGCCATGCGGTTGGCGGGGATCGGGCCGGACGAGCCGGTCATGCTCGCCGGTCACAGCCTGGGCGGCATGGCCGCCGTGTCGGTCGCTGCGGCCGTCGGGGGCACCTACTCGGTGCGGGCCATCGCGACGGCGGGCGCCCCGGACCTGCCCCGAGCGGCGCCGGCCGGTGTGCAGGTGCGGCACTACCGCCACGAGGCGGACGGTGTCCCGCAGCTGGACGGCACGCCGGACCTGGCGAGCGGCCGGGTGACGGTCGTGACCCGGGACCTCGACGCGACGGGCGGGCCGCCGGTGCCCGGTCTGGTCCAGGCGCATGCGATCGACCTCTACGTCGAGACGGCGGACGTGGGCGATCGCGAGCTGGCGGGCAGCCCCGGCATGCGCGGGTTCGACGCCGCCGTCGAGGAGGTCCTGGGTCCGCCCGGGACCACGGGCGTCACGCGGCAGTTCGTGTCGACGCGGGACCCGGTACTCGTGGCCACGCAGCCGCCGCGGGTCAGTGCACCTAGCGGCTGAGCTCGCGGGACGACGAGCGGCGCGTGCGGTCGCCGGGGAGGAGCACCGACAGGACGAGGCTGACCACCGAGATGATCAGGGCGCCGAGGCAGGCGGTGCCGAAGTTGTCGATCCGCAGACCCCAGTCGGTCGCCTCCGTGATCCACGCCGTGAGCATGAGCATGAGCGCGTTGACCACGATGGTGAACAGGCCGAGCGTGAGGACGTAGAGCGGGATGGACAGGAGCGCGACGATCGGCTTGACGATCGCGTTGACCAGCCCGAACACCAGAGCGACGAGCAGCAGGATGCCGACGGTCTGGGGCGTGCCCTCGGCGCCGACGATCTCGAGCCCCGGCAGGATCAGCGTCGCCAACCAGATGGCGACGCCGTTGATGAGCACGCGCACGAGGAAGGCCATGCGTCGATCCTGCCACCGGCCGGCGCCCACGGGTAGGACGTCGGCACCGTGGGACCCGTCGCGCGCGGTGGCATGCTGAGCCCCGTGACCCGCGTCCCCCTGCGTCCGGCCCTGGCAGACCTGCCGCCCTACGTCCCGGGGGCACGCGTCCCGGTCGGCGCCGCGGCGTTCAAGCTGTCGTCCAACGAGAACCCGTTCCCGCCCCTGCCGTCGGTCGTGGTGGCCATCTCCGACGCGGCCGAGGACGTCAACCGGTACCCGGACATGTACGCGACGGAGCTGACCGAGGCGATCGCCGCGTCGCTGGGGGTGTCCGCCGAGAACGTGGTGGCCGGCTGCGGCTCGGTCGCGGTGCTCGGGCACGTGCTCACCGCGGTCTGCCAGCCCGGAGACGAGGTGGTGGTGCCGTGGCGCTCGTTCGAGGCCTACCCGATCGCGGTGACGCTGGCCGGCGCGGACGGCGTCCGGGTGCCGGTGACCGACGACGGCCGGCTCGACCTCGAGGCGATGGCCGCGGCGATCACCCCACGGACCCGGGCCGTGCTGGTGTGCACGCCCAACAACCCGACCGGTCCCGCCGTCCGCGCCGCCGAGCTGGCCACGTTCCTGGCCGCCGTCCCCAAGGACGTGCTCGTGGTGCTCGACGAGGCGTACGTGGAGTTCGTCCGCGACCCGGAGGTGGCCGACGGCCTCGCCGCGTTCGCCGACCACCCGAACGTGGTCCTGCTGCGCACCTTCTCCAAGGCGTACGGGCTGGCCGGCCTCCGGGTGGGCTATGCGGTCGCGCGGCCCCGGCTCGCGGCGGGCATCCGTGCCGCGTCGACGCCGTTCGGGGTGTCCCACGTCGGCCAGCTGGCGGCGCTCGCGTCGCTGCGCGCGACCCCCGAGCTCATGACCAGGGTCGACGCCATCGTGGCGGAACGGTCCCGCCTGCTCACGGGGCTGCGCCGCCAGGGCTGGACCGTGCCGGACAGCGAGGCCAACTTCGTGTGGCTCGCGCTCGGCGACCAGTCGTCGGCCTTCGCGGAGCGCTCGGGCCGCGCCGGGGTGCTCGTCCGGCCGTTCCAGGGCGACGGCGTCCGGGTGAGCGTCGGGGAGCCCGAGGCGACCGACCTGCTGCTCGAGATCACCGCGGAGTGGCTGGCTCGCTGAGCGTCGGGCGCCGGGTGTAGACAGTCCACAAGGACGTGCGGCGAGGCTTGTCGGGGTCTGGCTCGCGGAACCTACGGTGCCGTAGCCTACGCTGACGTAGGTTCGTCACCGCCCCCGGAGGCAGCCACCCGCCGCTGCTCGCGAAGGAGAACCGCGTGGTCCCGAACGGCCCCCTGACCGACGACGGTCTCGTCCAGCTGCTGACCCCCGCAGGTCGGCGCACGGCCCATCCCGACTACGACCCCCGCATCGCCCACCTCGACGCCGACGCCCTGCGCGGCCTGTACCGGGACATGGTGCTGGTGCGGCGGTTCGACAACGAGGCGACGTCGCTCCAGCGCCAGGGCGAGCTGGCCCTCTTCGCGCAGAGCCTCGGCCAGGAGGCCGCGCAGATCGGCTCCGGCCGCGCGCTGGCCCCGCAGGACCAGGTGTTCCCCAGCTACCGCGAGCACGGGGTGGCGCACACGCGCGGCGTCGACCTGGCGGACGTGCTGCGGCTGTTCCGGGGCATCGACCACGGCGGCTGGGACCCGACGGCGTTCGGTTTCCACCTCTACACGCTGGTCATCGGCTCGCACACGCTGCACGCCACCGGCTACGCGATGGGCCTGCAGCGCGACGGCGCGGTCGGCACGGGCGACCCGGCACGGGACGCGGCGGTCGTCACGTACTTCGGTGACGGGTCCACCTCGCAGGGCGACGTGAGCGAGGCCCTCGTCTTCGCCGCGGTGAACAACGCCCCGGTCGTCTTCTTCTGCCAGAACAACCAGTGGGCCATCTCCGAGCCCACCAGCCGGCAGTCGCGGGTGCCGCTGGCGGACCGCGGTCCCGGCTTCGGCGTGCCCAGCGTGCGGGTGGACGGCAACGACGTGCTCGCCACGTACGCGGTCACCGCCGAGGCGCTCGAGCGGGCGCGCTCCGGCGGCGGCCCGACGTTCATCGAGGCGTTCACGTACCGGATGGGCGCGCACACCACCTCCGACGACCCGAGCCGGTACCGCTCGGCCGCTGAGGAGGAGTACTGGCGCCAGCGGGACCCGATCGACCGGCTCCGGCTGCACCTGGAGGACCGCGGGGAGCTGCCGCAGGACTTCGTCGACGCGCTGGCTGCCGAGGGTGACGCGCTCGGCGAGCGCATCCGGACCGCGGTCCGCGGGATGGGCCGTCCGTCCGCGGCGTCGATGTTCGAGCACGTCTATGCCACGCCCCACGCGATCGTCGAGTCCGAGCGGGTGTGGTTCGAGGCCTACGAGTCCGCGTTCCTCGAGGGCGAGGGGAGCCACCGATGACCACGATCACGTTCGCCAAGGCGATCAACCTGGGCCTGCGCAAGGCGCTCGAGCAGAGCCCGAAGGTGCTGCTCATGGGCGAGGACATCGGGGCGCTCGGCGGGGTGTTCCGGGTGACCGACGGCCTGCAGAAGGACTTCGGGCAGGACCGCGTCGTCGACACGCCCCTGGCGGAGTCGGGCATCGTGGGGACCGCGATCGGCCTGGCGCTCCGCGGGTACCGGCCGGTGTGCGAGATCCAGTTCGATGGGTTCATCTTCCCGGCGTTCGACCAGATCACCACCCAGCTGGCCAAGATGCACTACCGGTCGCAAGGCCGGCTGACCCTCCCCGTCGTCATCCGCGTGCCCTACGGCGGCGGCATCGGCGCGGTCGAGCACCACAGCGAGTCGCCCGAGGCGCTGTTCGCGCACACGGCGGGCCTGCGGGTGATCAGCCCGTCCAGCCCGGCCGACGCGTTCGCGATGATCCAGCAGGCGATCGCGTCGCCGGACCCGGTCCTCTTCTTCGAGCCCAAGGGTCGCTACTGGGAGAAGGGCGACGTCGACCTCGACGGCGCGGTGGACCCCCCCCACCCGGCGCTCGACACGGCGCGCGTGCTGCGCGAGGGGACGGACCTCACGCTCGTCGCCTACGGCCCGACCGTGCAGACCGCGCTCAAGGCCGCCGAGACCGCCGCGGCCGAGGGCACGAGCATCGAGGTCGTCGACCTGCGCACGCTGTCCCCGCTCGACGCGGCCACGGTCGCGGCGTCGGTCAGGCGCACGGGCCGCTGCGTCGTGGTGCACGAGGCGCCCGTCCTCTACGGCACGGGCGCCGAGGTGGCCGCGCGCATCACCGAGGAGTGCTTCTACCACCTGCAGGCACCCGTGCTGCGGGTGGGCGGGTTCCACACGCCGTACCCCGTGGCCAAGATCGAGCACGACTACCTGCCCGGGCTGGACCGCGTGCTCGACGCGGTCGACCGCTCGCTGGCCTTCTGAGGAGACACCCCGTGCCGACGTTCCAGCAGTTCCCGCTCCCGGACGCGGGCGAGGGCCTGACCGAGGCCGAGATCGTCGCGTGGCACGTGGCGGTCGGCGACACGGTCGAGGTGAACCAGACGATCGTCGAGATCGAGACCGCGAAGTCGCTGGTGGACCTGCCGAGCCCGTGGGCCGGCGTCGTGACGCGCCTGCTGGTCGAGCCGGGGCAGACCGTCGACGTGGGGACGCCCATCATCGAGGTCGACACGGACCCGTCCGGTGCGGCGCCCGCGGAGGAGCCGCCCGCGCCCGCGGGGGGTGCCATCGAGCACGGTCACCGCGGCGGCGGGAACCGGCACGCGGGCGTGGAGCCCGGGGGTGCCGACGAGATCGCGGCGGCCCAGGCGGGCCGGGTACCTGCAC
>NZ_CAURTV010000133.1:0-8047 GCF_963527515.1 uncultured Cellulomonas sp.
CACCAGGAGTGGCAGCAGGCACAGGCCGCAGCGGCGGCCGTCGCGGCGCGGGCCGCGCGACCGACCCCGGCGACCCCCCCGACCGGGTCGGCACCGGCCGCCCCGTCGTGCGACACCACCTACTCCGGCCCGCCGTTCTACACCTCGCCCGCGACGGCCGGCGGGGACGGCTCGAACGGCAGGCTCCCCCCCGAGGCGCTGACTGCGATCTCCTGGGACGTCGACCCGCGGGGCACGCCGTACTACCTGACCAACGCGGCCGCTGCGGCACTCGAGCGGCTCAACGGCGCCTTCCGGGCCCAGTTCGGGCACGACCTCGACCTCGACCTGACCTACCGCGACTACGACACGCAGGTGGCCATGCGCGCGGCGCTCGGGTCGGTCGCCGCCAAGCCCGGCACGTCGTCGCACGGCACCGGCCTGGCGCTGGACGTCCCGGAGCTGCCGTGCGAGTACGGCTGGGACACTTCGCAGCGCGACTGGCTGGTCAGCAACGGTCCCGCGTACGGGTGGGTGTCGCCGTCGTGGGCGGGCCGCAACGGCTCCAACCCCGAGTACTGGCACTTCGAGTACCGCGGCTGACTCACCCCAGGTCGCGGGGGCGCACCGCGTCGGCGCTCGACGGCACCGTGAGCAGCGAGATGATCCCGCCGCCCGCCAGCAGGCCGGCGCAGACCAGCAACGCGAGCCGGTGGGCCGGCTGGAGCGTCGCGGGGTCGGTGAGGGTCGCGCCCACCCCGGCGGCCAGCGGCAGCACGGCGATCGCCAGCAGGCCAGCGACGCGCGCAACGGCGTTGTTGACGCCGCTGGCGACCCCCGCCAGGTGGTCCGGCGCCGCAGCCAGGGCGGTCGTCGTCAGCGGCGCGACCGTCGCGGACAGGCCGAGCCCGAACACGAGGACACCCGGCAGGACGTGCGTGAGGTAGGGGGCGTCGGGTCCGGTGCCCGCCAGCAGCACGGCACCGACCGCGCACACCAGGGGGCCGACCGTCATCGGGATCTTCGGGCCCATGATCGTGCTCAGCGCACCCGCCCGCGGCGACAGCAGGAGCATGAGCACGGTGACCGGCAGAGGGGCCAGCCCCGCGGCGAGCGGCGAGTAGCCGGCCACCACCTGCAGGGTCACGACGAGGAAGAAGAACAGCCCCGAGATCGCGGCGTAGATGAGCAGCGTGGCGGCGTTGGTGCCCGAGAACGGCCGCCACCGGAACAGCGCGGGGGGCAGCAGGGGTGCGACCGCGCGGGACTCGACGACCAGGAACGCGACCATCGCGACGACCCCGAGCGCCAGCGTGCCCACCACGAGGGCGTCGGGGGTCCCGCTCTCCGTCCACGCGGTGAACCCGTACGTCAGGGCGCCCAGGCCCAGCGCGCCGAGCACCGTGCCCGCGATGTCGAGCCTCTTGACGGCGTCCGCGTCCACGCTCTCCGGCACGTGCCGGACGGTCGCCCAGACCACCACGACGGCGAGCGGCAGGTTGATGCCGAAGATCCACCGCCACGTGGTGACCTCGACGATCCAGCCACCGAGGAACGGTGCCACTGCACCCGCCAGACCGCCGAGCCCCGACCACGCGCCGATGGCACGGCCGCGGTCCGGGCCGCTGAACGTGGACTGCAGGATGGCCAGCGAGCCGGGGGTGAGGAGTGCGCCGCCGATCCCCTGGAACGCGCGCGCGGCGTTGAGCACCCCGATCGTCGGTGCGACCGCGCAGAGCACCGAGGCGACCGCGAACCACACCACGCCGATCAGGAACAGGCGCCGACGCCCGAACCGGTCGCCCAGCGAGCCGCCCAGCAGCAGGAACCCCGCCAGCGTGAGGGCGTAGGCGTTGACCGTCCACTGCAGGTCCGCGGTCGTGGCGTCCAGGTCGTCGGCGATGGTCGGCAGCGCGATGGTCACCACGGTCGCGTCGATGAACGCGATGGCGGAGCCGAGGACGGTGGCGAAGAGCACCCAGCGCCCGCGCGCGGACGCGTAGACGATGCCCGCCGCGGGCTCAGCGGGGGCGGTCACGGTCCTTGCTCGGCTGCACGCGCTTGGGCTCGCCCGGCATCTTCGGGTACTCCGGCGGGTAGGGCAGGTCGCCCTCGCCCTGCTCGGTCTCCTGGCGGTCGGCCAGCTCCAGCAGCGACTCGATCGAGTACCGCGGGGTGGCCCGCGCGACCAGTGCGGCGAACAGGTCGCCGACCTCGGCGAACCGGGTCGGCATGGTGGTGACGTCGAAGTCGTTGGGGTGCACGTCGCCCACCTCGTCCCAGCGCAGCGGGGCGGAGACCGTGGCGCGCGGGTTGCTGCGGATGGAGTACGCCGAGGCGATCGTGCGGTCGCGTGCCATCTGGTTGTAGTCGACGAAGATCTTGGCGCCGCGCTCCTCCTTCCACCACTTCATGGTGACCTGCTCGGGCAGACGCCGTTCCAGCTCGCGGCCGAACGCGATCGTGGCCCGGCGGGCGTCGACGAACGACCAGCGCGGCTCGATCGGCACGAAGACGTGGATGCCCCGACCGCCGGACGTCTTGGGTGTGCCCTCCATGCCGTGCTCCGCCAGCAGCTCGCGCACGTGCGGTGCGACGCGGGCGGCGTCGTCGAAGTCGGTGCCCGGCTGCGGGTCCAGGTCGATGCGGATCTGGTCGGGGGAGTCGACGTCGTCGCCGACCACCGGCCACGGGTGGAACGTGAGGGTGCCCAGGTTGGCGGCCCACGCCACGACGGCCAGCTCGGTGGGCGCGACCTCGTCGGCCGTGCGGCCGCTGGGGAACGTGATCGTCGAGGTCCGCACGTACTCCGGGGCACCCTGCGGGACGCGCTTCTGGTAGAACGCGTCGCCCGTGGAGTCCGTCCGGGTGGCCAGCTTGGCGCCCTCGAAGACGCCCTTGGGCCAGCGCTCCAGGGTGGTGGGCCGGTCCAGCAGGGCGCCGAGGATGCCGTCGCCGACCGAGACGAAGTACTGGACGACGTCGAGCTTGGTCAGCCCGCGCTCCGGGAAGTAGACCTTGTCCGGGCTGCTCACCCGGACCGCCCGGCCGCGCACCTCGAGCTCGACCGCGGGGGTCTTCGACGGGGACATGGCTCTCAACCTAGGGGCAGGCGCCGACGCCTGCCCAGGTCAGCCCGCACCGATCAGCCCCCGTTGGTGCGCCACCGACACGGCCTCCGCGCGGCCGGAGACGCCGAGCTTGGCCAGCAGGTTGGAGATGTGCACGGAGACGGTCTTGCCGGAGATGAAGAGCTTCTCGCCGATCTGCCGGTTGGACAGCCCCTGCGCCACGAGCGCGAGCACCTCGGCCTCCCGTGCGGTCAGCACGTCGGCTCCCGCCACCCGGACGCCCGGCAGGTCCAGCCGCCCGCGCCGCGCGAGCCCGCGGACGGCGGTGGCCAGCGGCACGGCGCCCATCGCGTCGGCCGCGGTCAGCGCGACCCCCGCCTCGGCGCGCGCGGCGTCCCGGTCACCGGCCTCGAGCAGCGCCTCCGCGAGCCGGAACCGGCTGCGCGCCACCTCGTAGCGGTAGCCGTAGTCGAACTCCGCGACGGTGGCCCGCCAGAGGTCCACGTCGTTGGTGCCCGCGAGCCTGGAGTGCTCGGCGTGCGCGCGCGCCAGCCACGCCCGCCCCTCCGGACCCAGCCGGCCGCCGCGCGGCCGCCCCCGCTCCGCGGTGGTCGTGGCGCGCTCCAGCAGCCGGTCCCCGAGCGCCACCCGCTCGGAGACGTCGCGTCCCATCAGGCGCTCCTGCGCGGCGGCGTCGGCGAGCGCGCTCATGGCCAGCGCGACCAGCCAGATGCCGCCGAGGAAGTAGTCCGACCAGGCCCGCCAGAGGTGCTCGAGCAGGCGCAGCGCGAGCGCGATCGCGTCCTCGAGCTCCCCGCGCCAGGTGTGGGCGTCGATCGTGCAGCCGCCGGCCACGAGGGCGATCAGGCCGTCCCTCGACCAGCTGGGCTCCAGGGCGTGGCCGCGCTCGGCGGCGTCGGCGTCCCCGCGGGCGACCGCGGCGTACAGGTTCACGGCGATCAGCGTGTCCGCCAGCTCGTCGGGCACCGCGCCGATGGAGGCCGGTCGCAGGTCCCCCGAGACGTACCGGATGAGCTGCGTGAACATGTGCAGCTCGACGCCGTAGACGCTCCACGTCATGCCCAGCGACCGGGCGCGCTCGATCCCGTCGGCTGTGACCTGCGTGGCCCCCGCGAGGTCCCCGGCGTAGTAGCGGTTGCTGGCGAGGTTGTACATGGTGCGCAGCTCGGTGGCGTAGTCGCAGGCCTCCCGGGCGCGGGCCAGGGCGCTCTGCAGCAGCTCGGCGGCGCGGTCCTCGTCGTCGACCACCAGCACCGCCAGGGTGGTCAGCGCGTCGGACTCGGCGTCGGCCGCGCCGGCCTCCTTGGCCAGCTCGACCGCCCGCGTGGCGCTGACGAGCGCCTCGTCGTCCAGGTCCGCGTTCAGGGCGCTGCGCGCGTAGGTGGCCAGCGCCCAGGCGCGGTCCGGCGTGGCGGCGTCGGGCAGGTCCGCCAGCGCGCGCGACGACTGCTCCAGCGCGTCGTGCACGCTCTCCACGCCAAGCAGGTAGCGGGCGAGGCTGGTGCGCAGGTTCGCCTGCCGCGGCACGTCGGACCGCGTCTCCTCCACCGCGGCACGGGCCAGCTGCACCGCGCGGTCCACCTGCCCGGCCCGGCTGGCGGCGGCCGCCGCGGCGACGAGCACGTCGATGTGGTCGGTGCCCAGGCCCACGGTGACGTCGGGGACCGCCTCCCACAGGCGGAGCACGACCTCCAGGTGCCGCAGCTCCTCCGCGGGGGCGAGCACCTCGTGCGCCTGGTCGGCCGCGTCGAGCGACGCGCGCAGGGCGGTCGGCAGGTCTGGTGCCCGCAGGGCGTGCGAGGCCAGCTGCGAGGACGGGCCGAGCGCCGGCTGGTCCCGCAGCACCCGCAGGTACGCCCGGTGCAGCGACGACTGCTCGCCGGGCAGCAGGTCGGTGTACACGGCCTCGGCCAGCAGGGCGTGCCGGAACGCGATGAGCTCGCCCTCGCCCACCAGCACGTGGTGGGCGACGGCCTCCCGCAGCGCGGCGTCGACCCCGCCGGGCGCGGTGAGCTGGGGGTCTCCGTCCGCCACGACCGCCGCGCGCAGCAGGGGTTCGGAGACCCGGCGACCCGCTGCCGACGCGATGCGGGCCAGGCGCTGGACGGAGGGGTCGAGGAGCTCGAGCCGGGCGCGCAGGACGTCCGCCAGCGACCAGGGCAGCTCGTCCGCCTCGGCACCCGCTTCCAGCAGCTCCTCGGCGAAGTAGGCGTTGCCCTCGGAGCGGTCGATGACCCGCCGCAGCGTCGACTCGGCCAGCGGAGACCCGCTCAGGGCGGTGGTGAACTCGCGCAGCTCGTCGTCGGTGAACGGGGACAGGTCGAGCCGCTCCACGCGCGGGTGCCGGCCCAGCTCGGTGGCGACGGGCCGCCACGGGTGGCGCCGGTGCAGGTCGTCCGTGCGGTAGCTGGCCACCACGAGCAGGTGCTGGTCGCGCAGCCGCGAGACGAGGAACCGCAGCACGTCGCGGCTGGAGGCGTCGGCCCAGTGCAGGTCCTCCAGGACGAGCAGGAGGGGCCGCCCGGCCGCGCCGACGGCACCGAACGTCTCGACCAGGCCGTCGAACAGCTGCAGCCGGTTCGCCTGGTCGTCGGGCGGGCCCGGAGGGCCGGACGGTCCGGGCAGCAGCCGCGCCAGCGCGGGCCGGTTGGCCACCACCGCGTCGACCGTCTCCGGATCGAGGGCGCGCAGCTGGGACAGGGCCTCCGCGAACGGCAGGTAGGGCAGCCCGATCTCGCCCAGGTCGACGCAGTTGGCCACCACCACCCGGGCGCCCGCGGCGTCCGCCAGCTCGGCCACGTGCCGCAGCAGGCGGGTCTTGCCGACGCCCGCGTCCGCACCGATCAGCACGGTCGAGGGCTCACCGACGCCCGCGCGCCCCAGGGCCAGCGTGAGCTGGTCGACCTGGTGCGCGCGGGCCACGAACGGGGTGCTCATCGAGCCGCGTGCCATGTCCCCGATCCTCGCAGGAGCCACCCACGCGCGGCAGTCCTGCGCGGGCGGACGGGCTGCGCCGCGTCGGTCCGGACCGCGATCGCGTCGGTGGCGTCGGCGGGGCCGTGGCCGCCCCGGTCGTCGCCGAGCGGGATGCCGCGCAGCGCCGTGAACAGGCGCTCGTGGCGGTAGGCGAGCTCGGCGTCGAGGGCGGGTCCCCAGAAGTCAGCCATGGTGTCCTCCTCATGAACGCCGGACCATCTGCCCGGCTCTCGTTGACAACCACGACTCTGGTCGTGAGGGGGCGGTCGCCGGATCGGTCGGTCGACGGGTCCTGAGGTGCGGATCGGGCCGGGGGCGGTCTGAGGCGGGGGGCCGGAGCCCTGAGGGGGTGGCATCCCTGTCTGAGGTACCTCAGAAGGGGCACCATGGGCCGATGGGACTCGTCCAGGTCGCCCAGCACGCGCAGGACCTCGACCGCGCCGCCGCCTTCTACGCGGACCTGCTGGGCACCGCGCCCACCGCGCGGTTCGACCCGCCCGGCCTGCTGTTCTTCGACCTCGGCGGCGTCCGGCTGCTGCTGGAGCGGGGCGCCCCGTCCGCGCTGCTGTACGTGCGGGTCGACGACGTCGCCGCCACGGTCGAGCGGCTGCGCACCCGCGGCGTCGCGGTCGAGTCCGAGCCCCACGTGATCTTCCGGCACGAGGACGACACGCTGGGCCCGGCGGGCTCCGACGAGTGGCACGCGTTCGTCCGGGACCCCGAGGGCAACCTCGTCGGGCTGGTCAGCCAGGTGGCACCGGGGCCCCCGGTATGAGGTGAGGCAGCCCCTCCGCCGGGTCCCACGACCGACGGTTCACTCGGACGCGTCAGCCGTCCCCCCAGGCAGGAACGGACCGCGTCGGGCACGCTGGGCGGGTGGGCGACGTACGAGACCTCCGGAGCGCTGCGAGCGCGCGCCGACGAGACGCACAGACCCTGGCCGGCGAGCTGGTGGTCCAGGCGGAGCGGTCGGCCCCCCGGGTCGTCCGGCACTGGGTCATGCGGACGATCGCCGACGCCGGGGTGGGCGGGTCCTCCAACCAGGTCGTCGAGCTGCTCACGGCGGA
Source organism: uncultured Cellulomonas sp. (assembly GCF_963527515.1). Classification (NCBI taxonomy): domain Bacteria; kingdom Bacillati; phylum Actinomycetota; class Actinomycetes; order Micrococcales; family Cellulomonadaceae; genus Cellulomonas; species uncultured Cellulomonas sp. The sequence continues at coordinate 7,115 of NZ_CAURTV010000133.1, forward strand.
GCTGGTGTCCAACGCGGTCGTGCACGGCCCCGAGGCCGGCGAGGTACGGGTCGAGGTCCGGATCGACGCGGAGAGCGTCCGCGTGGGGGTCCGGGACACGGGCGGAGGCCGGCCCACGGTGGGGCACCCGGAGCCGACCGCGCCGAGCGGACGCGGCCTCGCGCTCGTCGAGGCGCTCTCGTCCGACTGGGGGATCCAGACGCACGCGGACGGCAAGACGGTGTGGTTCGAGGTGCGCACGCACGAGGACTGAGCGGTCGGGTCCCGCCCGGCCCGGTCGACACGCCCGGCATGTCCGACGGTGCCGGATCTCACGTCCCGGGCCCTGACCGCTGCTCACAGGGTCTCCTGCGGGCGCCCGTAGTGCGCTGGCCTGCGCCTCGACAGTGCGCGGAGGGCCCGTGCAGCGTAGTTTCGGGGGCGGACGACCAGGAGCGAGGGGCAACCAGACCATGAGCGAGCGCACCGACGGGCAGAACTCGTCGTCGACGACGACGCGACTGCCGGACATCCGTGCCGAGGTGCGCGAGGACGGCACGGGGGAGATCTCCGTCGACGGCGTCATCGAGCGGATCCGCATGGCGACCCTCGCCGAGGCGGGCGCCGCGATCACCAGCCGCATCGCCGGGCTGGCTGGCTCCCTCGGGCAGCCCGTCCCGGTGCAGGTGCGGGACCCCGACGGCGTGTGGTCGCTGCTGATCCACCCGGACGGCCTCGTGGACGAGGCGCCGGGCGAGCCGTCCTCGGACGACGCGGAGAGTGCGCGGACGACCGGCCCGCTCGACGTGGAAGACACGGACGACACAGACGATGCGAAGCCCGCCGCGGGCCGCCCGGCGACGTCGTCCTCGGTCGCCTCGAGCCCCGACGCGTCACCGGTCCCCCCGGCGGCGACGAGCGCCCCGGCCACCTCGCCTGCGCCCGCCCGCGGCC
>NZ_CAURTV010000134.1:0-7927 GCF_963527515.1 uncultured Cellulomonas sp.
GCGTCGGCCAGGTCGGCGAGCAGGCGGGCGTCGTGCTCAGGAGAGCGCGGGTCGTCGGCCAGCGGCGCGTCGGGTCCGTGCCGCCCGCTGCCGGACCCGACGACGACCAGGCCGGTCGGACCGTCGGCGACCAGCCCGCGCCCCGCAGCGGCGAGGTCGTCGGAGGACTCTCGGCCCGTCACCTCGAGCACCCGAAGACCCCGGCGTCGCCCGGCGTGCGCGAGCAGGTGCAGGGCGACCGCGGCCGGCACCCCCGGACGGTCCTCGCCCGCGCCGGGGAGCAGCACGGGTGTCACCGGCCACGCGAGCAGGTCGTCCGGGACACCGGCCGGACCGAGGGAGGGGCGCACCGTCCCGGACAGCTCGCGGGACCGCGGCCCGGGGGCGACGACCACGACCGTCCCGACGTCGGCGGCCACCACGTGGGTCACGGCGGCCAGCGCCGCCCGGCGCAGGTCCAGGTACACGTCCGCGTCCCCGGCGACGCCGGGAACCAGGAGCGCGGTGTCCGGGACGAGCGCGGCGACGACGAGCATGGTCCGAACCTACGCCGAGCCCGTGGCGTCCCGGACGACGGCCCTCCGTGTGGGCGAGCGCCGGTACTGTCGTGGCATGGGGTCGCTCGGGGAACGTGCACGGCGCTGGTGGCAGGGGCGCTCGCGGCCCGCGGCCGCCCCCGACGCCCGTCCCGGCCTCGAGCCCGACGACGACGAGCTCCACGACCGCGTCGCCCAGCTGCTCGCCCGCGAGCTCGGCGTCGCCGAGCCGGCGACCGACCTGCCCTCCGACGTGACGCCCGCGCGGATCGCCGCGTGGATGACCGACAACCAGTTCAGCTACTTCGTCGACAACGACGGCGACCTCGGCGGGCTGTGGCGTGGCAGGCTCTTCTACTTCTTCCTGTTCGGGGAGAAGTCGGAGATCCTGCAGGTCCGCGGGCAGTGGCACCGGGAGGTCGCGATCGAGCGTCTGGAGGAGGTGCTCGACGTCTGCAACGAGTGGAACGCCGACCGCATCTGGCCCAAGGCGTACGTCCGCGTCCGCGACAACGGCCGGGTGCACGTGGTCTCCGAGGTGGCCACCGACCTCGAGCACGGCGCCACCGACGCCCAGCTGAGCCAGATGCTCTTCTGCGGCCTGTCCACGGGGAGCATGTTCTTCGACAGCCTGGACGAGCGGTACCCCGACCCTGCTGGGGTGGCGCCGTGAGCGGGCCCGGCTGGCTGCTGCGCGTGCTCGGTGGGCTGCCCAAGCCGACCAAGCGCCCGACGCCCGACGACCAGCCGCCGGCGCCCCTGACGCGCGAGCGGATCGCCGACTACCTCATCGGCCGGGGGTACCGCTTCGTCGTGGACGACGACGGCGACCTGACGGGCACGTGGGACGGCAGCCGCTTCTGGTTCCTGCTCCTCGGCGAGCACCAGGAGATCCTGCAGGTCCGGGGCCGGTGGCACCGCAGCCTGCAGCTCGACCAGCGCGACGCCGCCTCCCTGGCGGTCAACGACTGGAACCGCGAGCGCATCTGGCCCAAGGCGTACCTGCGCGAGGAGGAGGGCGTGCTCGCGCTCTACAGCGAGGTGTCCGCCGACTTCGAGCCCGGCGTCACGGACCCGCAGCTGGCCCAGCTGCTGGCGTGCGGGCTGGGCACGGGCGTCCAGATGTTCTCGTCGCTCGAGGTGCTGCTGCCCCGCGACGACGCGCCGCCGCCGGACGTGCCGGACAACTAGTCAGCGCCGGCCGATGGTCGGCAGGCCCAGCACCACGGGACCGGCGGGACCGCTCGTGCCGCAGGCGGCGCCCGCGCCACCGTGGCTGTGCGCCTCCTCGTCCCTCTGGCGCCGGTCCCACGCGTCCCCCGCCGCCGTGCGCCGCACGGCGTACGTCCCTCCGGTCAGCGCCGAGTCCGCCACCAGGTGGTACGGGGCCGCGCGGGTCACGTCGACGGTCACCAGGTCCCCGGGACGCGGGACGTCCGCGGGCCCCTCGGGCAGCGCCAGGTGCACCAGCCGGTTGTCGGCGGCGCGCCCGGTGACGCGGTGCGTGGCCCCGTCCTTGCGCCCCTCGGTCTCCGCGACGAGCACCTGCACCGTCCTGCCGACCTGCGCCGCGTTCTCCTCCTCGGAGATGCGGTCCTGCAGCGCCGTGAGCCGCAGGTAGCGCTCCTGCACCACCGCCTTGGGCAGCTGGTCGGGCAGGTCGAAGGCCGCGGTGCCCGGCCGTGGCGAGTACTGGAACGTGAATGCGGAGGTGAACCGGGACGCCTCGACCACCCGCAGCGTCTCGGCGAAGTCCTCCTCGGTCTCACCGGGGAACCCGACGATGATGTCGGTGGTGATGGCCGCGTCGGGCATCGCGAGCCGCACCCGGTCGAGGATGCCGAGGAACTTGTCCGACCGGTACGAGCGGCGCATCGCGCGCAGGACGCGGTCGGAACCCGACTGCAGCGGCATGTGCAGCTGGGGCATGACCGTCGGTGTCTCGGCCATGCCGGCGATGACGTCGTCGGTGAACGCCGCGGGGTGGGGCGAGGTGAAGCGGACCCGCTCGAGGCCCTCGACGGCGCCGACCGCCCGCAGCAGCCGCGCGAACGCGCCCCGGTCACCGAACTCGACACCGTAGGAGTTGACGTTCTGCCCCAGCAGCGTCACCTCGATCGCCCCCTGCGAGACCAGTGCCTCGACCTCCGCGAGGATCTCCCCGGGACGGCGGTCGCGCTCCTTGCCGCGCAGGTGCGGCACGATGCAGAACGTGCACGTGTTGTTGCAGCCGACGCTGATGGACACCCAGCCGGCGTAGACCGACTCGCGCCGCGTGGGCAGGGTGCTGGGGAAGACCTGGAGCGACTCCTCGATCTCCACCTGCGCCTCGGCGTTGTGGCGGGCGCGCTCCAGCAGCACCGGCAGGACGTCGAGGTTGTGGGTACCGAACACCACGTCCACCCACGGCGCCCGCTCGACGATCCCGGCGCGGTCCTTCTGCGCCAGGCACCCACCGACGGCGATCTGCATGCCGGGGCGCGCACGCTTGGACGCGGCCAGCCGGCCCAGGTTCCCGTACAGCTTGTCGGCCGCGTTCTCCCGGACCGCGCACGTGTTGATGACGATGACGTCCGCGGCCTCTGCGGCCGCGTCCGCCGGGTCCGCGGCGACGTAGCCGGCCTGCTCGAGCATCCCCGACATGTGCTCGGAGTCGTGCACGTTCATCTGGCACCCGAGGGTCTTGACCAGGTAGGTGCGTGCGGCGGTGGGCGCGTCCGGACGGACGGCGGGCAGGGTCGTGGACATCACCGACAAGGGTACGTCCGCCCGCCTGGGGCCCCTCACCTGGGGGGATTGCTTGACGGCTGCGTTGCCGAACCGTGACCGTCCGTGCTCGCCAGATAGGAGAACGACCCCTTAGGTTCATCCAATGGTGGACATCTCAGTCGAACCGCCCGCCCCCTCTGACCGCACGACAGACGCCCTCGTGGAGCTCCGCGGGGTGGACAAGCACTTCGGCTCCCTGCACGTGCTGCAGCACATCGACCTGACGGTCCGCCGAGGCGAGGTCGTCGTGATCATCGGCCCGTCCGGCAGCGGGAAGTCCACGCTCTGCCGCACCATCAACCGCCTCGAGACCATCGACTCCGGGACGATCCTGCTCGACGGTCAGCCGCTGCCCGCCGAGGGCAAGGCGCTCGCGCGGCTGCGCGCCGACGTCGGGATGGTGTTCCAGTCGTTCAACCTCTTCGCGCACAAGACCGTGCTGCAGAACGTGGTGCTCGGCCAGGTCAAGGCGAAGGGCGTGAAGCCAGCCAAGGCGCGCGAGATCGCCATGGACCTGCTGGAGCGCGTCGGCGTCCGCGACCAGGCCGAGAAGCTGCCCGCCCAGCTGTCCGGCGGCCAGCAGCAGCGCGTCGCCATCGCCCGCGCGCTGGCCATGCAGCCCAAGGTCATGCTCTTCGACGAGCCGACGTCGGCCCTGGACCCCGAGATGATCAACGAGGTCCTCGACGTCATGGTCGGCCTGGCGCGCGACGGCATGACGATGATCGTCGTCACCCACGAGATGGGCTTCGCCCGCCGCGCGGCCAACCGCGTCGTGTTCATGGACGGCGGCCAGATCGTCGAGGAAGCCGCACCGGAGACCTTCTTCACCGCGCCCCGGAGCGACCGCGCGCGGGACTTCCTGTCCAAGATCCTCACCCACTGAACCCACCGAACCCACTGAACCCACTGACCCTCTTTGACCGGACCGACACTGCACACCACACGAAGGGGACACACCATGCGTAGAGGACGACTGGTTCTGGCGTTCGCCGCCGCGGCCACGCTCGCGCTCGCCGGCTGTTCGAGCGGCGGCGACGACACGGAGCCCGCTGCGACGGCCGACGCGTCCGAGACCGCCGGCGGGGCCGAGGGCACGATCAAGATCGGCATCAAGTTCGACCAGCCGGGCCTGGGGTTCCAGGACGGCAGCGAGTACACCGGGTTCGACGTCGACGTGGCCAAGTTCGTGGCGGGAGAGCTCGGCTACGGCGAGGACCAGATCGAGTGGGTCCAGGCGCCGTCCGCCCAGCGCGAGACGCTGCTGCAGAACGGCCAGGTCGACATGATCTTCGCCACCTACTCCATCACCGACAAGCGCAAGGAGGTCGTCTCCTTCGCCGGTCCGTACTTCGTCGCCGGTCAGGACCTGCTGGTCGCCGCGGACGACGACACCATCACCGGCCCCGAGGACCTCGAGGGCAAGAACCTGTGCTCGGTGACCGGCTCCACGTCGGCGCAGCGCATCAAGGACGAGCACGCCGCCGGGACCAACCTGCTCGAGCAGCCGGGCTACGCCGAGTGCGTCACCGCGCTCACCGCCGGCACGGTCGACGCCGTCACGACCGACGACATCATCCTGGCCGGCCTGGCCGCCGTGCCCGCGAACGAGGGCAAGGTCAAGGTCGTCGGCAACCCGTTCTCCGAGGAGAACTACGGCGTCGGCATCCCCAAGGAGTCCGACAAGTGCGAGGCCATCAACGAGGCCATCACCAAGATGATCGACGACGGCACCTGGCAGGAGCTGCTCGACGCGAACGTCGGCGCCTCGGGCTACCAGGCGAACGAGGAGCTGAACCCGCCCACCCCGGACGCCTGCGCCTGACCCGTTGACCGGTCCGGAGGCCCGCGCCCGGTGCGCGGGCCTCCGGTCCCTCCCCAGAGCAAGGAGCGTCGGTGGACGACGGCTACTTCCAGCAGTTCCTGACGCTGTTCGACGAGTTCGACGTGCCCGCCGCGTTCTGGGTGAACATCCAGCTCACGTTCTTCGCGGCGATCCTCGCCCTGGTCCTCGGCACCGTCCTGGCCATGATGCGGATCTCGCCCGTGCCGAGCCTCCGCTGGGCGGGCTCGACCTACGTCACGCTCCTGCGCAACACGCCGCTGACGATCATCATGGTCTTCTGCGTGCTGGGACTGTGGGGGCAGCTGGGGCTGACGCTCTCCCCCGACTTCCAGACCAACTTCTTCCGCCTCGCCGTGGTCGGTCTGAGCGTCTACCACGCCGCCTTCGTCTGCGAGGCGCTGCGGTCCGGGGTCAACACGGTCCCCGTCGGGCAGGCCGAGGCGGCTCGCGCGATCGGCCTGTCGTTCTGGCCCGCCGCCCGGCTGATCATCCTGCCGCAGGCGTTCCGCGGGTCCGTGGCGCCCCTGGGCAACGTGCTCATCGCCCTCACCAAGAACTCGACCGTCGCCGCCGCCGGCTCCGTCGCCGAGGCGTCCGGCCTGATGCGCACCATGATCGAGTTCCGCCCCGACGTCATCCTCGCGATCTTCTTCACGTTCGCCCTCGGGTTCGTCATCATCGTCGTGCCGATCGGCCTGGCGACCACCGCACTCTCGCGACGACTGGCGGTGGCCCGATGAGCACCCTGTTCGACGTCCCCGGACCGGTCGCCCGACGACGGATGGTCTGGGTCAACATCGCCGCGACCGTCGTCGTGATCGGCATCGCGGTCTGGGTGCTCACCCGGGTCGGCGCCAAGGGGCAGCTCGACCCCGACCTCTGGACGCCGTTCCTCACGGCCAGCCCCTGGGTGGACTACCTGCTGCCAGGCCTCCTGGACACCCTGCGGGCCGCCGGGATCTCCATCGTCACGTCCGCGGCGTTCGGGCTGGTGTTCGGGCTCGGCCGCCTCTCGGGGTCCCGCGTGGTCCGCACCGTCAGCGGCACCATCGTCGAGTTCTTCCGCGCGGTGCCGGTGCTGCTCATGATGATCTTCTTCTACCTGGGGCTCGGGCAGCTGAGGATCCTGGACCCGTCCGACGTCCCCCTGGTCGCGGTGGTCCTCGGGCTCACCTTCTACAACGGCTCCGTGTTCGCGGAGCTGGTGCGCTCCGGCGTCCACAGCCTGCCGCGCGGCCAGCGGGAGGCCGCCCTTGCCATCGGGCTCCGCGACGGCCAGTCGCTCCGGCTCGTCGAGGTGCCCCAGGCCCTGATCGCGATGCTCCCCGCCATCACCAGCCAGCTCGTCGTGATCCTCAAGGACACCGCGCTCGGCGTGATCATCACCTACCCGGACCTGCTGGACTCGGCCCGGCGCTTCGGCTCCGGCAACGGCAACATCCTGCAGTCGCTCATCGTCGCCGCGCTGATCTTCATCGTCATCAACTACGGGATCACCAAGATCGCCGACCGCCTGGCGGGACGCGTGGGGCGGCGGACCGCCGGGAAGCCGCGCGTGGAGGCACCCTCGCTCCTGGTCGCGACCGCGAAGGACTAGCCGGCCGTGGCGCTGGCGCGGATCTCTCGGACGACGGTCACCTTGATCTCGCCGGGGTAGGCCAGGTCCGCCTCGATGTGACGGGCGATGGCCACCGCCAGCTGCGGCAGCGCGAAGTCGTCGACCTCGGACGGCTCGACGACGACACGCACCTCGCGTCCGGCGGACATGGCCAGCGCCCGGCGCACGCCCGCGTGCGCCGCGACCAGCTGCTCGAGCTTGTCGATGCGCTCGACGTACTGGTCGAGCTCCTCGCGCCGTGCACCCGGTCGGGCTGCCGAGATCGCGTCGGCGACCTGCACGAGCACGGCCTCGACCGTCTCCGCGGGAACCTCGTCGTGGTGTGCGGCGATCGCGTTGACGACCGCGCCGGACTCGCCGTGCCGACGGGCGAGGTCCGCCCCGACCGCCGCATGGGTGCCGGGCACCTGCGCGGTCAGCGCCTTGCCCAGGTCGTGCAGGAACGCCCCCCGGCGGGTGACGTCCACGTCGGCACCGACCTCGGCCGCGAGGGCCGCCGCCAGCTGCGCGGACTCCACCAGGTGCTCCAGCACGTTCTGCCCGTAGGACGTCCGCAGCCGCAGACGGCCGAGGGTCCGGACCAGCACCGGGTGCAGGCCACTGACGCCCGCACGCTCCGCGGCGTCGTGCCCGGCCGCGTCCGTGCGCTCGTCGGCCCCGGCCAGCGCCTCGGCGTAGGCCTGCTCGATGCGCTGCGGGTGGATGCGTCCGTCAGCCATGAGCGCGTCGAGGGTGACCTGGGCGACCTCACGGCGCTCCGTGTCGAAGCAGGACAGGACGACGGCGTCCGGCTGGTCGTCGACGAGCACGTTGACGCCCGTGAGCGCCTCGAAGGACCGGATGTTGCGGCCCTCCTTGCCGATGATCCGGCCCTTCATCTCGTCCGACGGCAACGGCAGGACGGTGAGCGGGGACTGCGCGCTGGTGGGGACGGCGAGGCGCTGGACTGCGGTGGTGACGATCCGCCGAGCCCTGGTCTCCGCCGTGCGGCGGGCCTGCGCCTCCGCGCGGCGCACCTGTGCGGCCGCGTCGTTCTGCGCGTGGTCGACGATGCGTCGGGTCAGCTCCGCGCGCGCGTCCTCGGCCGTGAGGCCCGTCGCGGACTCGAGCTCCGCGAGCGCCGCCCGCTCGGCCTCGACGGCCCGCGCAGCGGCGGCA
>NZ_CAURTV010000135.1:0-7865 GCF_963527515.1 uncultured Cellulomonas sp.
GCTGAGCTGTGACCGCCTGGTGCAGTTCTGAGAGAGTTTATGAAACGAGTCGCGGGTGGTTTTTAACAGACGACACCCCGCCGCCCCCCCCGCCCGGCCCCCCCCCGCCGCGGGCCTCGGTCCGGCGTACAACGTGCTCGAGGGGTTCGAGGGCGACGTCGGTCCGGACGGCCACCGCGGCCACAGCGGCTGGCGTGCGGCCGGGCTGCCCTGGCGGCAGGCGTGAGCGGCCCGCGCGTCCCCGGCCCGGCCGACTGGGACGACCGCCGCGCGCCGCGCGACGGGCTGCGTCCCGACACCCTCGCCGTGCGCGGCGGGCTGGTGCGCTCGCAGTTCAACGAGACCTCCGAGGCGCTGTTCCTCACGCAGGGGTACGTCTACGACACGGCGGCCGAGGCCGAGGCCGCGTTCGCGGGCGACGCCGACCGGTTCCTGTACTCCCGGTACGGCAACCCGACGGTGTCCACGTTCGAGGAGCGCCTCCGCCTGCTGGAGGGCGCCGAGGCCGCCTACGCCACCGCCTCCGGCATGTCGGCGGTGTTCACGTCGCTCGCCGCGCTGGTCGGCTCCGGGTCACGCATCGTGTCGGCCCGGGCGCTGTTCGGGTCCACGGTGGTGATCTTCGAGGAGATCCTGGCGAAGTGGGGCGTCCGGACCGACTACGTGGACGGGCACGAGCTGGCGCAGTGGCAGGAGGCGCTGTCGACGCCGGCCGACGTCGTGTTCTTCGAGACGCCGTCCAACCCGATGCAGGACCTGGTGGACGTGGCGGCGGTCAGCCGGCTGGCGCACGCGGCGGGCGCGGTCGTCGTCGTCGACAACGTGTTCGCCACGCCCGTGCTGTCCCGGCCGCTCGAGCTCGGCGCGGACGTCGTCGTGTACTCCGCGACCAAGCACATCGACGGCCAGGGACGGGTGCTCGGCGGCGCCATCCTGGGCAGCGACGAGTACATCCACGGTCCGGTGCAGACCCTCGTCCGCAACACCGGGCCGTCCCTGTCGGCGTTCAACGCGTGGGTGCTGCTCAAGGGCCTCGAGACCCTGTCCCTGCGCGTGCGGCACCAGACGGCGTCGGCGCTCCGGGTGGCCACGTGGCTGGAGCAGCAGCCCGGCGTCTCCCTCGTGCGCTACCCGTACCTGCCGTCCCACCCGCAGCACACCCTCGCCCTCGCGCAGCAGTCCGGGGGCGGAACCGTCGTGACGTTCAACCTCGCCGTGCCCGAGGGCGCGACACCCGACGTGGCGAAGAAGACCACGTTCGGCGTGCTGGACGCCCTGCGGATCGTGGACATCTCCAACAACCTCGGTGACGCCAAGTCGCTGGTCACGCACCCCGCGACGACCACCCACCGCAAGCTCGGCCCCGAGGGGCGCGCGGCGGTGGGCATCGCCGAGTCGACGGTCCGGCTGTCCGTGGGGCTCGAGGACCCGGCCGACCTGCTGGACGACCTGGGTCAGGCGCTGGAGACGCTCGCGGGCTGAGCCCTCAGAGCCGGACGGTCTCGTTCTCGCCGCCGTCGTAGCGCTCGCCGGTGAGCTTGGCCTTGACCAGGCTGAACGCCGTGGTCAGGCGGCCTCCCTTGGCGTGCCAGTACTCGGCGGACTCCCCGTGCACCACGACGAGCACCAGACCGGGGGTCTCGGGCCCGTCGGGGAACCACGCCTCGGCCGTCGCGCCCCAGAGCTCGCGGTTCTTCGCGACGTCGCGGACCACCTCGGCGGGGCCGGACAGGGACACCCAGGCGGTCGCGTCGGCGAACGCGGCGTTCGCGGGGCTGCCCGCCTCGATCTCGTGCACCTTGTGGCTGTCGGCGTCGGCGAAGAACCAGAGGTCCCCGTCGAAGTCCACGTCCTGCACGCCCATCGGACGGCTCACCAGCGAACCGTCGGCGGCGACCGTGGTGAGCATCGCGATCTTCGCGTCCTTGATCAGTGCGGCCACCGTGGCCCGCTCGTCGTCCTGAGTCATGCGGCCACCGTAGGCATGTCGTACGGATGCTGCATGCTCGGGGGATGACGGAGGAGACCGACTACGACGCGCTCGCGGACGACCTGGTGGCCCGAGGGGCCACGCGCGCGCAGATGATGGGCCGCCCGATCCTCAAGGTCGGGTCGACCATGTTCGCCGCCCACATCGGCGGAGACCGGTTGGCCGTCAAGCTGGGGCGGGACAGCGCTCCGTTCGCCGAGGCGCTGGCGCTGCCCGGGGCGGCCGTCTGGGAGCCCGGTGACAGCGGGCGGCAGTTCAAGGACTGGGTCGCGCTGCCGCCGTCGGCCGAGGACGAGTGGATGCGCTTCGCCGAGATCGCTCGCGTCCTCGCTCAGACGTCCTTGGCCATCCAGAGCGACAGGTCGTCGCCCTCGTACTCGAAGAAGGGGACGACCGGGCGGTAGCCCGCGGACAGGTAGAGCGAGACCGCCTCGGGCTGGCGGATGCCGGTCTGCAGCACGACGCTGGTCAGGCCGAGCGCACGGGCGTCGTCCTCGATGGCGGTGAGCAGCGCGCGGGCGGCGCCGGCACCCCGGGCGTCGTCCTCGACCCACACCTTCTTCAGCTCGCCGGAACCCGCCGGGTAGCCGTCGCGGGCGGCGCGCAGGGTCGCGCAACCGACCGGGCGGTCGCCCAGCCAGGCGATGACGGTGGACAGCGCCCCGACGCCCTGCCTCGGGTCGTCCGCGTCGAAACCGCCGGGGGTCATCGCGGGGATCTCGGGGTAGCGAACTTCGATGTCCCGCCACATGGCGAGGCGCAGCGCGGTCGCGACGGGGTCCGACCAGTCGGCGTGCGTGAGCGTGACGGTCGGCCGCTCGCCGGTGCGGGGCGCCCGGGGCGTCGCCTGGGTCAGGTCCTTGGCGAAGCAGCGCGACTGCGCCTCCGTCGCGTACTCGCCGAAGTTCGGGATCGAGCGGTAGCCCTCGCTCAGGTAGAGGCCGATGGCCGACGCCTGCAGCACGCCGGTCTCCAGGACGAGCCGGTGGAAGCCGCGCTCCGTCGCCAGGCGCTCGAGCTCGCGGACGACCGCACGGGACAGCCCGCGGCCGCGGTGTGCCGGGTCGACGTACATCCGCTTGAGCTCGCCGACCCCGTCACCGCGGTCGCTGAGCGCGCCGCACGCGACCGCCTCGCCGTCGACGCGCACCAGGAGCATCGCGACGATGCTCTCGCCGGTCATCTCGTGGCCGAGGTCCTCCTCCCCGTAGAGGGCGAGGAGCTCGGCCTGCTGCGCGGTGCGCAGGCGCAGGGCGTCGGGGTCGTCCCAGTCGACGAGGGTCAGCACCACCTGGTTCAGCCGACGAGGGTCGTCAGGACCGACGTGAAGAACCGCAGCCCGTCCGTGCCCGTGCGGGGGCCCTTCGCGCCGTCGGGGCCGAAGCCCGGCTCGACCGCGTGCTCGGGGTGCGGCATGAGGCCGACGACGTTGCCCGCCGCGTTGGAGATGCCCGCGATGCCGCGCCGCGAGCCGTTCGGGTTCCCGCCCTCGTAGCGGAACACCACGCGGCCCTCGCCCTCGAGCTCGTCGAGCGTGCGCTCGTCGGCCACGTACTGGCCGTCCTGGTTCTTCAGCGGGATCGTGATGCGCTCCCCCGCCGTGTAGTCGCGGGTCCAGGCGGTGTCGACGTTGTCGACGGACAGGACCTGCTCGCGGCACACGAAGTGCAGGTGGTCGTTCTTGATCATCGAGCCGGGCAGCAGGTGGGCCTCGGTGAGCACCTGGAAGCCGTTGCAGATGCCCAGGACCGGCAGCCCCTTGTGCGCGGCGTCGACGATCTCGCCCATGACCGGCGCGAACCGGCTGATGGCGCCCGCGCGCAGGTAGTCGCCGTAGGAGAAGCCACCGGGCAGGACGACGGCGTCGACGCCGTGCAGGTCCGCGTCGGCGTGCCACAGGCTCACGGCCTCCGCGCCGGCGAGGCGGACCGCGCGGGCGGCGTCGCGGTCGTCGAGCGTGCCCGGGAAGGTGACGACGCCGATCCGGGTCATGCCTGGACGTCCTCGTAGACCGCGACGACGTCCTCGATCACCGGGTTGGACAGCACGTGCTCGCCGGCCTCACGCGCCGCCGCGAGGATCTCCTCGGTCACCGGCCCGTCGACCTCGAGCTCGAACCGCTTGCCCTGACGCACGGACGCGAACTGCCCGAACCCGAGCCGCGGCAGGGCGCCGGCGACGGCCTTGCCCTGCGGGTCGAGGATCTCGGGCTTCGGCATGACATCGACGACGACTCGTCCCACGAAAGGGCTCCAGGTGTTCGCGCGGCGGTGGGGGGTCGCGGCGATTCTAGCGAGTGCCCCGGGGCGTCCCGCGCGGCTGCTCAGTCCGTGGCCAGGAGGGCCGGGACGAGGCTCTCCTGGTAGGTGTCGACCCGCGGGACCCGCCCCGTCGACGCGATCGTCAGGACGTCGACCAGCGCGAGGTCGTCCGGACCGGTCCGCGCGGTGCGGGATGCGACGACCATGCCGGGGAGCGCCACGAGTGCGGCCACGGCGATCCCGACGGTGAAGAACAGGTCGGTGCGCCCGCTGCCCTCGAGCCACGCGATGCCGACGAGGCAGGCGGTCGCGGTCGCGACGATCATCCGGTGCCGCGGCGTCGGCGCGACGAGTCGCCGGGCGTGCTGCGCGGGGCGTACCGGTACGAGACGGTCCAGCAGGGCCCGCGCCCGGAGCGCCCCGAGGACACCTGCCGCGAGTGCTACGGCGAGGGCGGCCGTCAGCGGAGCCGGCATGCCCGCGCGGCCGGCGCTCACCGTCTCGACGCACGCCGCCCCGCACGACCCGGCGGCCAGGGCGGTCGGTGCCAGGAGGCAGGCGGTCAGGGCGGCCCCCGCCGTGATCACGACGGCGAGGGTGAGCGGGCCGGTGGTGCCGCGGGCCGGGAGGCGGTCGCGCAGGACCCAGCCGAACAGGAGCGTCTCGCTCGTGACCTCCTCGCCGACATCTGGCACCAGGTGCTTGCCGGCGCGCTTGCGGGTGATCTGCGGGCCTCGCGCCAGGATCCCGACCAGCATGCCCAGCATGACCCCGAACGAGCCCGCTGACGGGACGTGCGGCCGGCCGCCCGTGACCAGTGGGATGACCACCGAGACGAGGAACGCGACCACCGCCACGGTGACCAGCACCCGCACCGGGCTGCCCTCCCCCTCGAGGTCGTCGCGCACCCACCCGCGGTACCGGGCGGGGACGCGGCGGTCGAGCAGCCGGTACGCGAGGGCGTACCGCAGCGGGGGACGGGTGCGAAGGCGCGTCGCCCACCCGGCGCGGAGCAGGCCTACGGCGGTGCGGGCGTCCACGCGTGTGGCGCCCGGGTCGGCGAGGTCGGCGAGCAACGCGGTGACCTCGTCGGCCCGCTCGCGGCGCCACCGCGGCGGGTAGGCGCGCAGCCAGCGATGCACGGAGCGCTCGAAGCGCGGGTCGACGGTCATCGCAGCTCCTGGAGGGCGACCGGGACCAGCTCGGTGTCGTGACGGTCGACCTCGACCGGGCGGCCGGTCCAGGCGACGTGCCGCAGGTCGACGAAAGCGACATCGGACACCGCTCGCCGCTGCATCGCGACGGCGGACGGGAGCAGCAGCAGGCACACCGGCGCGGTCACCACGGAGACCGAGTGCACCCAGGCACCGGTGGCCTCCGCCAGCGCCGCCGCGACGACGAGGACGATCCACAGGGCGATGCCCACGCGAGCCTGCGGTCGCAGACCCAGGACGTGGCGGGCGGGCTGGTCGGGCCGCGCGGGGAGTCGGCGGTCGAGGCGTCGGGCCACGACGACGGCGAGGGCGAGACCCAGCAGGGCGACGACGACCAGGGGTGCGACCGCGAGGTCCGGGGCCTCGCGTGCCACGACCGCCGAGTCGATCTCGGTGCAGAGTCCTGTCGAGGGCAGCTCGCACGGGAGGGCACGGAACACGACGCGGGTGGGCGCCAGGAGCGCAGCGGCCGACCAGGCTGCGGCACCGACCGCCAGCAGGAGCACCAGGGCGCGCGATCCCGGCTCGCCGGCGATGCGAGCGCGTGACGTGCGCACCCAGACGAACGCGCCCAGCTCGCGCGGCTCGCCGGGACCGGGGCGCGCGTGGTGCTGCAACCTGCGGCGCGCCGCGGCGTCCGGGCGGACGCACAACAGCGTGGCAGCTCCGGCGACCGCGAGAGCCGTCCACAGGACGAGGTTCTCGTCGCGAAAGCCCGTGGTGAGCCCCTGGTAGAGCGGCAGCACGAACAGCCATGCGCGGCCCAGCAGGTTGCGGCGCAGGTTCCCGGGCGAGGAGATGTCCTGGCGCACCCACTCGCGGAACCGGGCGGGGACGCGGATGTCGAGCATCCGGTAGGGCAGGTACACCCGCATCGGCGGTGTCCGACGCCAGCGCGTCGCGATGCCGCCGCGCAGCAGGCCGAGGGCGGTCCGGGGGTCCAGCCGCCGTGCGCCGTCGCCGGCCAGGTCGACGAGGACGGCGGTGACCTCCGCGGCACGCTCGGCACGCCAGGCCGGCGGGTACGCGCGCAGCCAGAAGGCGGCGGAGCGCTGGAGCTGCTCGTCGGTCATCGGTCGAGACCTCGGTACGGACCCATCGGGCCGATCTCCGCGGGCGCTCCGAACAGGACCTCCCGCTTCGCCGCGCGTCCTCGGGCGTGCTCGGCCACGGTCCCGCCGTACACGAACGCGAGCGCCACGGCGGACGGCCACATCGGGCCGTCCAGAGCGAGCGACAGGGTCAGGAGCGCCGGACCCGGCACCAGGAGCAGCGTGCTCGCGACGCGGACCGGGTAGAGCACTCCGTCGAGATCGTCGCGGAGCCACGCGTCGTATCGCGCGGAGGGTCGGCGGTCGGTGAGTCGGTAGACCAGGAACGCCCACACCGGCGGCCGCCCACGCCAACGAGCAGCCCATCCGGCGCGCACGAGTCCCACCGCCGTCCGCAAGTCGATTCGGGTGGCCCCGGCCGGCGCGAGGTCGGTCAGCAGCTCGGTGACCTCGGCCGTCCGGTCCACCCGCCAGCGCCGGGGGTACGCACGCAGCCAGAGGGCGGCGGAGCGCTCGATGGTGGTCATCACGAGGTTCCGAGCGCGGGCCGCGGGCGGGCCGCGAGGACGCGCCTGGCGAGCGACGCGAGGTCAGTCAGTCGCGAGGTCTCCGCCGCGAGGGCCGCAAGGCCGTCGGACGTCAGGCGGTAGTAGCGGCGCAGGCGACCGTCGACGACGACCTCGCCGGACGCCTCGGCGTACCGCGCCTCGACCAGCCGGTCGAGGATGCCGTAGAGCGTGCCCGCGCCGAGCCGGACCCGGTCGTCCGACAGCGCCTTGACCGCCTGCACGATCCCGTAGCCGTGGCGTGGCTGCTCGGCGAGGGAGAGCAGGACGAAGTACGCCTGCTCGCTCATCCGGAATGCCATAGGGGATATATATCGCGTGGCGACCCATGCGGGCAACAGCCGGGGTGGTGATCCGCTCGGGTGGCACCGCTTGTGCACAGGTCAGGGGCGCGTGTCAGTGGTCGCTCGTACATTTGTTCTATATCGGGCAGGGCGCGTCGAGGCGGCGGAAGCGGAGGTGGAGGTGATGGCGGCGGTGCTCAAGCTGGTTCGTGCCGGTGACGTGGCCGACGACGGCCTGCCTGCAAGGTCCGCGTCCGTGCCGGTCGCGTTCCCGCCGTCCACCTTCGGGCCCACCTCGCCTGCCTTGCCCACCTCGCCGGCGTCGCTCTCCTCGCCGGCGGTGGTGTGGGCGGACTCGGGGCGTGGCGGGCGTCCCGGGGCAGCACCGCAGGTTCGGGCCGGTGACCGGGTGGTCGACCTGGGCGACGTCGAGGCGTTCCCCCTGGCCGGGGTGGAGGTGGCCGCCCTGGCGGGGATGCTGGGTGCGGTGCCCGTCGC
>NZ_CAURTV010000136.1:0-7679 GCF_963527515.1 uncultured Cellulomonas sp.
GTCGGGGGCGTCGTCGCGGTGCGTCCCGGCGGGACCGTGAGAGTGAGCGAGCCGTCGTCGGACCCCGTCGCCACCGCCGCGGGAGCGCTGCCGATCCCGGACGCGACAGCCAGCGCGAGGACCGCCAGCACGCTCAGCCCGGTGCCGATCGCACGCGGCCCGTGCGTGGCCTCGAGCTCGCGCCGGGTCTCGGCGACCATCTGCTCCCAGCGCGCGTCGCCCTCGCGGCGCCGCCGACGCGTCCGGGAGACGAGGTACCAGGCGATCGCCGCGACAAGGACCACCAGGGCCACGCCCGTCCAGGAGACGCTCAGCACCGTGGTCCGCGCCGTGCTGGAGACCAACGGGATCTGGGTGTCCGGCCCCGGCGCGGCCGCCATGTCCACGTCGACCACGGCGGTCGTCACACCCACGGGCTCGACGCGTTCGAGGACCGAGACGACCGTGAACGCGTCGCCGGGCAGGACCTCCCGCGTCGCCTCTCCGTCGAGCGACGCCAGCGTCCGTCCGAAGAGACCGGTGACCCGCACGCGTGGGACGCCGACGACCTTGACGTTCCCGGTGTTGACCACCTCGTACGTCACGGTCATCGGGGCCGCCGCGAACGGCACGAGGGACGGGTCGACCGCGCCGCTGACCGCCCGCACCTCGAGTGCCGGTGCCAGCTCCCCCGCGACGCGCAGGTTGAGCCGGACCGCCACGCGCGTGTCGACGAGCACCCCGCCGCTGGTGACCTGGGTCTGCACGGGGGAGACGACGATCCCTCCGGGATGGTCTCCCGGTGCGGCCCCGGCGGGGACCGTGACCGTGAACGCGAGCGACACGGTGGCCAGCGGTGCGATGGTCACGGTCGGGCTCGAGAGCGCCACCCATGCGCCCACGTCGGTCGGTGGCTCGGCCGCCGGGGACAGGTCGTACCCGCCGGACGGCGTGTTGAACCCGTCGGCCCCGTAGACGGCGAACTCCCGCTCGACCGTCGAGGAGTTGGTGATGAGCACGTGCTCCTCGACCGACTCCCCCGCCGCTGCCGCGAGCTCGAAGCGGGTGCGCCCGTCGGCGGCACCGGCCGCGTCCGCCGGCGTGACCGCCCACGCCGCGGCGGTGTCGTCCGCGAGCGCCGCTGAGCCGGTGCCCACGGTGAGGGCCGCCGCCAGCGCGAGGACGGTGGCGGCGAGCAGGGGGCGGTGGGCCGCCATGGTTCTCCGATCGGGGTGGTGGCGACGTGCTGGGCGGCGGGCTCGGACGGCCGGGGCCCCTCGACTGGTCGAGGAGCCCCGGCCCGTGGAGCGGTCGGTCAGCCGCCGACGAGCGTGACGGTGACGGTGGAGGTGTACGAGCCGGCGGACGTGGCGCCCGGGATGGCCAGCGCGAGGCCGGCGTCCAGGGTCGAGACCCCGCGACCGGGGGTCTGCGCCCGGCCGAGGAGGGAGCTGACCGACAGCCCGGCGCTGGCGGCCTCGTCCAGGAACGAGGCGACGGGCGGACCGGCCTGGGCCACGAGCGGGCTGCCCGCGTCGGGGGTCATGGTCGGCGTGCCGGGCGTCCAGCCCAGGTACTTGGCACCGACGGTCGCGCCGGACCCGGTGAAGTCGGACGCCTGGGCGTTGACCTCCCAGCCGGTCAGGAGCGCGTCGCGCCGCGTGTCGGTGACGGTCACGGTCGGAAAGACGCCCGCTGCGGTCACGCGCGAGTTGTCGACCGAGCGTGAGCCGGTCAGGGCGACGGGCGTGTCGAACGGGACGCTGAAGATGAGCGAGCCGTCGACGACCGGCGCCTCGGGCACCGTGAGGACCAGCTGCCCCGTGGTGGAGTCGATGCCGAGGGACAGGGACAGGGTGCCGGTCGAGGCCAGGTACGCGGCGGGGTCAGACGGCGCGAAGTCCGCCGTGTAGGAGTGCGTGCCGGCACTGGGCGCCGTCACCGTGTACACCGCCGAGCCACCGGAGACCGGGGCGGTGCCGAGCACGGTCGTGCCCTCCGTGAACGTGACCTCGCCGGCCGCACCCGACGGTGCGACCGCGGCGGTGAGGACCAGGTCCGCACCCGACGCCGCAGCCGTGAGGGTCGTCGTGGTCGCGACGGCCTGCGTGCCCCCGCCGGACGGGTAGGCGTGCGCGGGGACGGACCACGTGAGGTTGGCGGTCGTGGTGCCCGTCATGGTCAGGCCGGTCTCGAAGTAGGCGATCGAGTTGCCGTCCGCGTCACGGCACGCCACGAGGAACGGCAGCACGGCGCTGTTGCCGGGCTGCGACGCCAGGTACGTCAGCGCCTGCGGCTTGCCCATGAAGTCGCCCCGCGCCGTGTAGGGGCGCCCGGACGCGTCGACCATGATCGAGACCGGGCCGAAGGGCACCTGCTCCCAGTCGATCACCGGCACGCCCGACTGGGGGATGCGGATCAGCGGCTGGATCACGGCGGACCCGGCCGGGCAGGTGGCGTCGACCGCGAGCGACTGCCACGGACGCGTCGCGGTGGTGCCGCTCGTGATGACGTCGGCCGCCGTGTTCGCCTCGAACCCGCCCGGGTTGGCGAGGAAGTAGATGTTGCCGGGGATCAGCGGACCCTCGTCGTTGGCGGCTGCGGGCCCCGCCACGGCGACCAGTGCCGCGCCCGTCGCGCACGTGCCGGCCACCAGCGCGGCCACAACTCTCCTGAGCTTCATCGAGCAGTCCTTTCGAGGACGGTCTGAGGTGGGTGCACGGCGCGTGCTGTGGCACCGCGACGAGGATGGAGCGCGCAGGTGAACGACAGTCCCCCGCCGGGCGTCCGAGGGACGGCGCAGCTCACACGCTCACCTCGTGACGCACCGGGGCCTCGACGGTCGGCTCGGCCCGGGACGCGAGCCGTCGGCGCACCGCCCGCAGGACGAGGACGGCGACCACCAGCACGAGGAGCCCGAGGGCCGCCCACGGCACCGCCCAGACCCGCCCGGTCCCCGAGACCGTGCCGACGCCCGGGTCGTCCCCCGCGGCCGGTGCCACGGCGGTGGCGTCCACCGTCACGGTCTCCAGCACCAGCGGCCAGACGCCGGGCACCGTCGTCGTCACGCGTGCCTCGCCGCCCGGCAGCAGCTCGTCCACCCGCGTGCCGTCCGCGCGCCGCTCGAGCAGCCCGAACGCCCCGCCCACCGAGACCTCCGGCTCGACCGCCATCCGGACGTTGCCGGTGTTGCGCAGGACGTAGGCGACCGTGACCTCGCCCGCACCGAACGGGGCCGCCGCGTCCCAGCTCGCGGAGACGTCCGCCACCTCCAGCCCGGGCTCCAGCGGACCGTCCACCCGGATGTACACCCGCGCGGCCACCCGCTGCTCGAGCTCGATGCTCGGCGCGTCCTGGCCGCCCTGCCCCACGGTCTCGAGCGACGCGACGAGCGCGCCCAGGTGGTCACCGGGCTCGGCGTTCGCCGGGATCGAGACGGTGAACGGGACGACCGTGTACCCGAACCCCCCGCCCGCCGTCTGCGGGGCCACGTCGACCGACGGCGCGCCCGGCACGGCGATCCACGCGCCCGCGTCGGTGCTGGTGTCGTCGCGCGCCCGGACGGCCAGGCCGCCGCCGTCCGCCATGACCACGTCGGCGCCGTACACCTGGAGCTGCACGACCGTGTCGTCCTGGTTCAGCACGGCGACGTGCTCGTAGACGACGGCACCGGGGGGCGCGCTCACGTCGAGGAACGGCCGGTCGTCGGGGCTCTGAGGACCGGCGGGGCTGATCCCGAACGAGACGAGGTCGGCAGCCGCGGGGGGCAGCGGGTCGGGGGCGGCTGCCGCGGGGCTCGCGCAGAGCGCGGCGACGCCGAGCACGGCGAGCGCTGCGAGGACGGGACGGAGGCGGTCGAGCATCGGGTCGGGCCTTCCAGGGTGGAGGGACGGGATACGCCTGCGGGGAGGTGGGGCGCTCGGCGCCCCACCTCCCCTGGTCACCGCCCGGCTTCAGCCGGGTGGCACCGCCGTCAGACGGCGGTGAAGGTGACCTTCGCGGTGTAGAGGCCGGGTGCGACCGACGTCGGCACCTGGTCGACGCCGAAGACACCCTCGATGTGCGCCGTGCCCAGCGGCTTGCCGGCCCCGTAGGTGGCGAACACCTTCGGGACGTCGAGGCCGTCCGTGGCCGGTGCGTGGTCGGTGAGCGTGACGTCGCCGGACTGCAGCGCGTTGCCCACCACCTGGTCGGCCACGAGGTCGGTCAGGCCCGCGTGCAGCCCCGGGAACGAGCCCGTGGTCGACTCGAACGGCCCGGAGACCACCGACGCGGTGAAGCCGAGGTTCCCGGCGCGCGTGTCGGTGATGACGATGTCCTCGAAGGCGGCCGACGCGGAGTACGTCGAGTCCGCCGGGTCGAGCACGGCGACGCCGAGCGCGAGCGGGTTTGCCGGCGTGTACGGCGTGGTGATCGAGATGGCACCGACGGGGATGTCGACGGTGACGGTCTGCTCGTCCACCGCGCCCTCCAGCTCGTACGTCGCGGCGACGGGCGCCGAGACCGAGTCGCCGTACGGGGCGGTGCCCACGAAGTCGGCGGTCAGCGAGTGGGCGCCGGCGCCGATCACGTTGGTGGTGAAGTCGGCGACGACGCCGCCGACGACGGGGAGCGAGCCGAGCACCGTGGAGCCGTCCTTGAACGTGACGGTGCCGTTGGCCGCACCCGACGAGGCCACGACCGTGGTGCTGAACGTGACGGCCGAGTACGCCGCACCGGAGACCGGGGCCACCGAGAGCGTGGTGACCGTCGAGCGCTCCGCGACCGCGGTGACCTCGACGGAGACCGGGGCGGACGTGGAGGCCGCGTGCGAGCCGCCGAGGTACCGGGCGGTCACCGCGTTGGTGCCGACGGGCAGGCTCGCGGTCGTCAGCGTGGCGACACCGCCCGTGACGGTGGCCGTCCCGAGCGACGTGGTGCCGGCGAAGAACTCGACGTCACCGGTCGCGGCGGCGGGGTCGACCGTTGCGGTGAGGTCCACGGAGGTCCCGGCCTCGACGGTCGTCGCGGACACGCCGAGGGTCGTGGTGCTGGGCTCGGAGGGGTAGGCGGCGGCGGGGATCGACCACGTGAGGTTGGCGGTCGTGGTGCCCGTCATGGTCAGGCCGGTCTCGAAGTAGGCGATCGAGTTGCCGTCCACGTCGCGGCACGCCACCAGGAACGGCAGCACCGCGGTGTTCCCGGGCTGCGACGCCAGGTACGTCAGCGCCTGCGGCTTGCCCATGAAGTCGCCACGGCCCGTGTACGGGCGGCCGTCGGAGTCCACGAGGACCGAGACCGGGCCGAACGGCACCTGCTCCCAGTCGATGACCGGCACGCCCGCCTGGGGGATGCGGATCAGGGGCTGGATCACGCCGGACCCGGCCGGGCACGTGGCGTCCACGGCGAGCGACTGCCACGGACGCACCGCGGTCGTGCCGCTGGTGATCATGTCGGCTGCCGAGTTCGACTCGAAGCCGCCGGGGTTGGCGAGGAAGAAGATGTTGCCGGGGATCAGCGGGCCCTCGTCGTTGGCCGCCGCGGGACCTGCGGCGGCGACCAGGACCGCGCCGGTGGCGACGGTCGCGGCGACCGCGCCGGCCATCAGTCGGTTGAGTCTCATCGTGGCGCTCCTGTGCTGTCGGTGGATCAGTTGACGGTGAAGTTGGTGACCGCGGCCTGGGTCGGGACGCCGCAGGCGCCACCGTCCGCGGCCACGGAGAGCTGCTGGAAGCCGGCCGCCTCGATGAGGGGCTGGGCCGAACCGCTGCAGACGAAGCCGTCCGCGGCGAACAGCGACGTGAAGAACGGCTTGGTCAGGTCGGCCGTGCGCACGACGTTGTAGAGCGCCCGCTGGAACGTCCAGCCGCCCGTGAGCTTGATGCCCGTCGCGGTGAGGAAGCGACCCGTGGAGAACGGGGACACCGCGTTGGGGTTGGCCGCGATCGGCGCCGCGTCGTGCTCCTGGACCTCGACCACCGAGCCGGCCAGCGTGACGGGCGTGCCGCCGTTCGCGGCCTGGAGCTGGGCGAGGAAGACCGTCCGGGTGCCCGACCCCGTCTGCGGGATCTGCGGGACGATGACGCCGTTCGCGCCGCCCAGCTGGCTCCAGTTGGTGAACGTGCCGTTGTAGATGCTCACCATCTGCGCCGCACTGATGCTGGCCGGTGCGTTCGACGTCGAGGCGACGGCGAGCTTGAGCCCGTCGACCGCGAACGGCACCTGCCAGAGCCCGGCGCCGACCTCCGCCGAGCTGAGCGAGGACGACGAGCGCGCGAAGTTCACGTTCGCGTTGTTGCCGGCACCGTAGAGCAGCGCCTTGCCCGCCCCGGAGCCGTTCGGCCGCGTGATCGCCGTGGTCCCTGCCTTGAGCACGACGGTCGAGCTGCCGGTCGCGTCGAACGACACGAGACGCGCGCTGGCGCTCGCGTTGTAGCCCGGGGAGAACACCCCGGCGCGGCGGCCGTCGGCGATGTAGTTGAGCGCGAACTCCGTCGTGTCGGAGCCGACGCCGACGATGTCCTTCACCTGCGGCGTCGGGTCCGCGTAGGCCGGCGTGGCCGCGATGGACGCGGCGACGACGCCGGTCAGGACGGAGGCAAGGATGATCGAGACCCTCGATCGCTTCATGGGAGGGAGCCCTTCGTGACTGTGGTCGACGGGCCGGTGTCCCGGCCCACCACAGACGCTCCCGAGTGCGGGAGAACCCCCGCCCGTCATCAGGTGAACGAGGGACAGCGCAGGCCCGACCGCAGGACGACCCGCGTCGGGGTCAGAGCAGGTTGGGCAGCAGCTGGGCGGCCGCGTCAGTCGACGCCCAGGCCAGGGCGACGACGATGCCCGCGGCGACCGGCCAGACCGCGCGGCGGGGCAGGCGGCGCAGGGCCACCGCCGTGGCCGCGACCGCGAGGAGCAGCCCCTGGAGGCACAGCGCGAGCAGGGGCAGCACGCTGCGGTCCCCGGCGAGCGCCTTCTCGGCATCCGGCACGCCCGCGGAGCGGCCGCCCGGACCCGTGGCTGCCTCGCCGACGAGGGTCGCGTCGACGTAGACCGTACGGACCGGCGTGATCGACGCGAGCGGACCGTCGCCCTCCGACGTCACGAGCGTGATGCGCGCCCCGCCGGCGTCGAGCGGGGCCGGGAGCGGGTCGCCCGCCCGACGGATCCCGTCGACGCGGTAGACGAACTCGCCCTGCCCGGTGGTGACCTGCAGGCCGTCGCCCGCCCGCAGCCGGGCCACGGAGCGGAACGGGGCGCCGTACGCGGCGGAACGGCCGTACAGGATGGACACGCCGGCTTGGCCGGGCAGCACGGTGTCGCGACGGTGTCCCGGGCCGGTCATGAGGTCTCCGGAGGCGGTGCCCTCGACGACGACCTGCCGCAGCCCCAGGGTCGGGACGGCGAGCAGCGCGACGGGGTCGCCGGGCGTGATGGCCGCACCCGTGGGGGCCGTCTCGGCAGCGAGCTCCTGACGGAGCTCGGCGTGCAGCACCTGCTGCGCGCGCGCCTGGGACAGGCCGCCGAGGACGAAGAGCTGGAGCAGCGCCCACCCTGCGAGCGCGGCGGCCAGGAGCATCGCCGTGTGGGCCACCGAGGCGGCCTCGGGCATGGTCGGGCGCGGGAGCCGGGGCGGCACCGGTCGCCGTGGGCGCCGGGGCCGGTCCGGGATGCTCTGCGGGGTGCGGTCGGCCTCCGGCGGGGCGACCGGGTCGGCCTCCAGG
>NZ_CAURTV010000137.1:0-7621 GCF_963527515.1 uncultured Cellulomonas sp.
GGGTCCAGCACGACGAGGCCGCGCGCGCCGCGCACCACGCGTCCGTCGGCCAGGGGCACGGGCAGCGCCCCCAGGGCCTCGCGCGCCTGGCTGTCGTCCGCGACCGGCTCCAGCGCGTCGTACAGCTCCGCCCAGGTGCCGTCGTCGACGACGGGGAGCTCCTCCACCACGTCGGCGAGGCTGCGTTCCTCCACACCGAGCGTCCGGGCCTGCGCCTGGCGACCGGAGGGGACCACGACGAGGCCGGCGATGCGGCGGCCGAGCGCGGCGAGCGCGGTGCGCTGGGTGCCGACGCCGCCGGCCAGCATCACCGCGCGGTCGGGTGCGACGAGGTCGCTCGTGGACGGTGCTGCGCGGCGCAGGAGGGGGGTGCGAGCGAGGCGCTCGACGACCAGGTCCCGGAGCGTGGCGTCGAGGGTGCCCGCCGCCAGTCCGGTGGGGACCAGGGACAGCGGGTCGGCGTCTGCGTCGGCCCGGGCCTGCGCGAGGCGCGCGTACGCGTCCGCCGCGTGCTCGAGCACGACGTCCGCCAGCCTGCCCGCGGCGACGTGCCGCCGCGTCGGGTCGAGCGGCAGGGTCGCGACGAACAGCGCGGGGACGCTGCACGGCTCGTCGGTGGGCGTCGGGGCGTGCACCACCGGGAGCCACGACAGCGCCGGGTCGCGCGGGACCGCCCACGTCACGCGCCAGGACCGCGCGCTGCGCTCCTCGACCGGCCGGTCCGCGACGACCGCCACGGACAGCTCGCCCTCCGCGGACTCGACCACCCAGCGCTCGTGCACGTCGGCGATCCGTCGGGCCGGTGCGTCGGAGGTGTGGTCCTCGACCAGGATCTCCACCAGCCCGGGCAGGGCCAGCAGCAGGGGGTCGCCGACCTCGCGGAGCAGGACGCGGACCTCGTCGGCGAACACCTCGTCGCGCAGCTGCAGGACGACCGCGGTGTCGTAGCCCTCCGGGGGGCGGCCGTCCGCCGGCAGGGGAAGGCGGAGCGAGGGGAGGGAGCCGTCGCGGCGGCGGACCTCCTCGGCGAGCGCGGGGACGTCGGCCGCGGCCTCGCTCAGCAGCTCGGCGGTGTCGCGGGCGGAGAAGCGGACGCCGCCGGTCGTCGAGAGCAGGGAGACCTCGTCGGCCACCGCTCGGACCGCCGCGAAGCCGACCCCGAACCGGCCGACCACGCGGGCGCCGGTGTCGCGCTTCGACGACGCCCGCATCGAGGACAGGGACGCGACGCCCTCCGCATCCAACGGGGCGCCGGTGTTGGCGGCGACCAGCGCGATCGTGCCGTCGTCGGCGCGGGCGAGCCGCAGCAGGAGCCTGCCCGGGACGTCCGCGCGGGTGGCCGCGTCGGCGGCGTTCTGGGCCAGCTCGACCAGCACCCGGTCGCGGTAGTAGCCGTGGGCGTGGTCCTCCTCCGTGTTGGCGTCCTCCCGCAGTCGTGCCGGGGAGGCGCGCCACGCCCCCAGGACGGCCGCGCGCAGGGCGGCCGTCCCGAAGGCGTCG
This sequence comes from uncultured Cellulomonas sp., assembly GCF_963527515.1. Lineage (NCBI taxonomy): Bacteria > Bacillati > Actinomycetota > Actinomycetes > Micrococcales > Cellulomonadaceae > Cellulomonas > uncultured Cellulomonas sp. Next base: position 1,501 of record NZ_CAURTV010000137.1, read on the forward strand.
GCGGTCACGGCTCCGGGTCGGGGCGCGCGGGGGGCTGGTCCGCGGTGTCGGGGGCGTCCGTGTCGGCCGCGGTGTCGGGTGCGCCCGTCTCGGCCGCGGGCTCGGGTGCGTCCGTCTCGGCCGCGGTGAGGTCGTCGGTCAGCGGGTCGCCCTCGGGGGAGGTTGCCGTGTCGGCGGCCGGGTCCGGCTCGGCGGCGGCGGCGGGTGCCTCGGTTGTGGGGGCGTCGGACGCGGCGTCGTCGACGGAGGCGTTGTCGGGCGTCGTCTCGTCGGACGGTGCTTCGTCGGACGCTGCCTCGCCGGGCGTCGTCTCGTCGGGCGTCGTCTCGTCGGGCGTCGTCTCGTCGGGCGTCGCCTCGGCCGCGGGTGCCTCGGTGTCCGGCTGCGCGAGGGCGGGGGTGGTGAGCTGGACCAGCTCGAGGCTGAGCTCGTCGATCAGCGGGTCGGAGGCCGGCCACTCGGTCGGCGGCGCCTCGGCGTCGGTCTCGGAGTGGGCGCCGCAGCCGTGGTCGACGCTGACGACGGTGCCGTCGTCGGGCGACCACTGGTTGGCGCAGACCCCGAACACGGTGCCCAGCGAGCCCTGCAGCGGGACCAGGAACCCGCAGCTGCCGCAGGCGGCCGCCGAGGCGAGCGAGCCCGCGCTCGTCGGACCGTGCGGGCCGCGGTACCAGCGCTCGGCGGCCTCGTCGCGACCCTGCGGCGAGAGCACCCGCACGCGGGCGAGGGCGAGCTCGTCGATCGCCACGTCGTCGAGCTCGGGGTCCCCCGTGGGGGTCCAGCCGGGCTCGAGGCGCGGGTCGTCCGCCTTGAAGGGCAGGACGTCGCCGGGGCCGATGTCGCCCGGGCGGATGCGCTCGGACCACGGCAGCCACTCGCGGCCGAGGATGGCGTCCGGTCCGGGCAGGAGCTCGGCCTCGCAGACGGTGGCGGTGCGGCCGCGCGGGACGCGGGCGACCGTGACGGTCCACTCCCAGCCGCGGTAGCCGCGGGCGGCGGAGGCGAACCGGTGGGACACCAGCCGCTCGCCCTCGACGACGAGGCCGAGGTACTCGCCGACGTCGGCGGGGTCCTCGGCCATCGCGACCGCGACCTCACGGGCCAGGTCGACGGCAGATCCGAGGACCGCGTCCTTGGTAGGTGCAGGCATGCTCAGGCCTCGATGTCGTCCGCGACGGCTCGCAGCAGGGCGGCGTACTGAACCCCACGAGCCTTCTCGGGGTAGCGGCCACGACGCAGGTCGTTGCCGACGCGGTCGAGGACCTTGATGAGGTCCTCGATGATGACGGCCATGTCGTCGGCGGGCTTGCGCGCCGCCTTGGCGACAGAGGGCACCGGGTCCAGGAGCTTGACGGACAGCGCCTGGGGGCCACGACGGCCGTCCGCGACGCCGAAGTCGACCTTTGCGCCCGGCTTCGGCGCGGTGACGCCTTCGGGCAGCGCCGACGCGTGCAGGAAGACCTCGCCGCCGTCGTCGCCGGCGATGAACCCGAAGCCTCGCTCGGTGTCGAACCACTTGACCTTGCCGGTAGGCACGGTGAACCCCGTTCATGAGATGAAGACGTACTGGCCACAAGGTTACCGGGCGCCGCCGGTGAATATCCCCGTGCTTGCCGGGAGCAGCGGTGCGGGCGGGACTGCGCGCATTCGCGCCGGACTCCGGGCCGTCGCCGTGCTGGTCTCGCCGGGCCGTCGCCTGTGCTGGTCTCGTGGGCCGTCGCCGTGCTGGTGTCGCCGTGCTGTGGCCGGGCTGCTGGTCTCGCCGGTGTGTGGCCGGGCAGCTCTCTCCGGGCCGTCGCCTGCGCCGGAAGGGTTGTCGGCCGCCGAGCGTTGCCCTCGACATGACCGACGCCCGCGCCCGGCTCGACGAGCTGCGTACCGAGACGCTCGACCGTCTGGCGGCGCTGCGCAGCGAGCACCGCGCCGTCGTGGACGCCTCGCGGGACAGCAACGCCGATGACGAGCACGATCCCGAGGGCGCGACGATCGCGTTCGAGCGCGCACAGGTGGACGCGTTGGCCCGCGACGCCGTGGAGCGGCTCGCGTCGGTCGATGCGGCACTGGCTCGGCTGTCCGAGGGCACGTACGGCATCTGCGCGGTGTGCGGGAGGGCGATCGCGCCGGGTCGGCTGGAGGCGCGGCCTACGGCGACGACGTGCGTCGGGTGCTGATTCTTTCCTGTGGACGACGGGCGTTATTGAGGGGGCTGTGGGCGGCTCATTGTTTGCGCCTCTGACCTGCACTGACATTTCTTCGATCGCCGTCTCAGGATTCGAGCAACAGGCGCGATGAATGTCAGTGGTGGCTGGAACACTTCTTCGTAGCGGGACGGATCGCCCTTGGTTCGAGGGTGGGTACCCGGAGCGGGTGGAGGTGGATGGCGGTGTCGATCGAGGAGGCTGCGCCGCGGGCCGCCGCCGCGCGCTCGGGTGCTCGAGGTGCTCGGAGTGTTGACGGCGCTGTCGGCTCTGATCGCTCGGTGGGGTCGGTGCTGGCGGAGCTGACCGCCGCGGTGGACACGCTCGCGGCGCTGGCGGACCCGGCTCGGCCGAATCGGTTGCAGGGCGCGGTGGCGGTCGACGTGGTGCGGGAGGCGTTGGTGCTGGCGGGCAGGTTGACCGCGGTCGCGGCGCGGGTGGTGCCGATGGTGGAGGCCGACGGGTGGTGGGCGCTGGAGGGTGCCCGGTCGATCACCACGTGGGTCGCATCGACCGGGCGGGTGTCGCACGGGCAGGCTGGCCGGGTGGTGCGGTTGGGGCGGGCGCTGCGCGATGACCTGCCCGCCACCGCGGCCGCGGTCGTCGCCGGAAGCGTGTCGCTGGAGGCTGCGCACACCCTGGCCGCGGTGGCGAACACCCCGGACCGCAAGACGGCGTTGTCCGACCCGACCTCGGGGTGCGGGGAGGCGTTCCTCCTCGCGCACGCCATCAAGCTGCCGGTGGCGCAGGTGCGGGTCCTGGCCCGGCGGTGGGCCGCGGCCGCCGACCCGGCCGCGGACGAACGCGGATACCGCGAGGCGAGCGACCGGGAGCACCTGAACCTTGCCCAGACCTCCGACGGGTGCCAGCTGAGCGGGTTCCTGACCACCGAGCACGGCCACGCCCTGGCCGCGGCGCTGACCGCACTGGCCGGAAGGTCCGCGGACCAGGCCGGGCAACCCGCCGGCAGGCGCCGCGCCAGCGCGCTGGTGAACCTGACCCGGCTGGCCCTGGACGGTGACCTGACCGGCGCAACCGGCACGCACCGCCCGCAGATCACCGCCGTCGTGGACTACGCCACGCTGCACCGTGCCCTGGACCGCGCCCCCGGCCACCGATCTGACGACACGTCGCGCGGCGACGCCGGCGGCTGCGACGAGCCTGGGGACCCCGCTGTGGCGCGCCCCGCGGGTGTCGACGAGTCGGGGGCCGGCGGCGGTGAGCCGCGAGCCGCTGGTGTGCTGGGAGCCCCGGGCGTCGACGCGCGTGAGGCCGGGCGGCCGGGGCTGCCGGTGCCCGGTGGGGACACCGAACGGTTCGCGGTCGCGGAGCTGGTCGGCACCGGACCCGTCCCGGACACCGTGCTGGCCCGCCTCGCGTGCGACTCCGCGCTCACCCGCGTCGTGTTCGGGCCCGCGTCGCAGGTCCTGAACGTCGGACGCACGGAACGCACCTACACCGGCCCCAAGCGCCGCGCGATCATCGCCCGCGACCGGCACTGCCGCTACCCCGGCTGCCACGCCCCACCCGCCCTCGGCGAGATCCACCACACCCACCACTGGCACCGCGACCGCGGCACCACCGACGTCAACACCGGCATCCTGCTGTGCTGGCACCACCACGAGATCGTCCACGACCGCGCGATCGAGATCACCCACACCGACGGCACCTGGCACTTCACCGACCGCCACGGACAACCGCTCCGGACGTGACCCCGGGCGGACGCTGTGCCGAGCGTGACGGCCGAGGAAGAGCGGCGGGGCAGTGCGAAATCGAGCGCCAGCGCAGAGTGTCGAGCGCCGGCGAGCAGGTCGAGCCGAGGCCGCGCGGCGAGCAGGCGACCGCGTGCCAGCTCGTCGAGCGTGCAACGACCCGTCCTCGGCGAGTCCAGGGACTACCTCGCTAAGCCCCTTCTGCCATCCGTTCCGACGCGCCCTCCGCCAGCCGGTCGAGCGCGAGCGCCGCGAGCACCGCGGGCCCGACTGCCAGGGACTCCTCCGCGAACCGCGCCTGCGCGGAGTGGTTGTACGCCGCCGACGCGGGGTCCTCGCCGACCGGTGTCGCGCCGAGCCCCAAGTACACGCCCGGCACCTGCTGCAGCACGTAGGAGAAGTCCTCGGCCCCGGACAGCGGCTGCTGGGCGGTCGTGTACGCCTGCTCGCCGAACATGTCGCGGACCAGACCGGCGGCGCGGTCGACCTCGGCGGCGGTGTTCGAGGTGACGGGGTACCCGCGCTCGTACTCCACCGTGGCGGTCAGGCCGTGGGCGGCGGCGATGCCCTCCGCCAGCCGGGTCAGCCGCTCGGGCAGCACCGCGTGGGTGGCCTCGGAGAAGGTGCGGACGGTCGCCTCGAGAACGGCGATCGACGGGATCACGTTGTTCGTCGTGCCGGCCACGATCCTGCCCACCGTGACGACCACGGGGTCGAACACGTCGAACTGCCGGGTGACCATCGCCTGCAGCGCGAGGACGATCTCGGCGGCGACCGGTACCGGGTCGGCGGCGAGGTGCGGCATGGACCCGTGCCCGCCCCGACCGTGCACGGTGACGACGGCGGAGTCCGCGGCGGCGAGCATCGTGCCGGCCCTGGACATCACCAGGCCCGCGGGCACCAGCGACGACACGACGTGCAGCCCGTACGCGGCGACGACGCGCGAGCCGGCGGCGTCGAGCACGCCCTCCTCGATCATCAGGCGGGCGCCGTGGTCACCCTCCTCACCGGGCTGGAACATGAGCACGACGTCGCCCGCCATCTCCTCGCGACGCGCGGCCAGCAGCCGCGCGGCGCCGACCAGTCCCGCGACGTGCAGGTCGTGACCGCACGTGTGCATGACACCGTCGCGCTCCGAGGCGAACGGCTCCCCCGAGTCCTCGGTGACCGGCAGCGCGTCCATGTCCCCCCGGAGCAGCACGGCCGGTCCCGGTCGACCGCCCCGCAGCACCGCCACCACCGAGCTCAGCCCGCGACCGGTGTGCACCTCGAGGTCGAGCGCGCCGATCGCGTCCAGCACCAGCCGCTGCGTGGCCGGCAGGTCGAGGCCGATCTCCGGGGTGCGGTGCAGGGCGCGCCGCAGCGCCACGATCTCGGGCAGCTGCGCGACGGCGTCGGACCGCAGGCCGGTGAGGACGTCGGGAGAGAGGGGCACGGTCTGACCTCCGGTCCGGGATCGGCCCGGTGCCGAGCCCCGCTCCCGAGACTGCCAGACGTCGGCGACGACGAGACAGACCGCAGGCGGTCGCACGCGAGCCCGACGACGGCCGGATGCCGCGGCGATCGGACGGCCCGCGCGATCCGGTTACCCGTCGGTAGCCGAAACCCCCGTGCACGGGCGCCCGCCGCGTAAGGTTGAGCGGATGTCCACCTTCACCGGCTATCTGCGCGAACGCGGCGACGACGAGCTCGTCGCGCTCCTGCGCAGCCGGCCGGACCTGGCGTCGCCGTCGCCCGCGACCCTGTCCTCGCTGGCCGTCCGGGCCACCAGCCGGTCGAGCCTGGAGCGCGCGCTCGCCGCCGTCGACGCCAGCGTGCTGCAGGTGCTCGAGGCCGTCATCGCCCTCTCCGAACCGGGGCCGGTCACGGCGGCCGACCTGCCGGCGGCGCTGGGCGCCACGGACGACGCCGGCGTCGCGCTGGTCGAGCGGGCGCTGCGGCTCGCGATCGTCGGCGCCCTGGTCTACCCGACGGCCGACGGCACCGACGCTCCCCTGCTGCCGTCACCGGGCCTGGCCGAGATCCTCGGGCCGTACCCCGCCGGTCTGGCTCCGCTCGACGCCGGCGCCCGTCGCGGCGCCCCGGCCGAGCCCGTCGACCTCGACAACCTGCCGGCCGTGCTCGAGTCTGCCCCCGCGGGCGCCCGACCGGTCCTGGACGCCCTGCTGTGGGGCCCGCCGGTCGGGCTCGCCCCGTCCAACAGCACAGCCG